>JAETTS010000167.1 GCA_021769025.1 Enterocloster bolteae | reverse complement strand
CCACTCTTCATTGCCGTTTACTGTCTGAATGGCATAGTCGGACACAATATAGCGGTCACAGTCATCAAAGTACACGATCGTGGACATAACATATTCATAAGAGTTCTTCATGCTGATCAGCATAGCCTGAAGATTCCTTAAATTGATGGCGTCTCCGTAATTGATCTGCTCATTGTTTAAGACTCGCTTAAGCATGCTGGACATCATGGCCATGTTGGTCAGATACTCATTCTGCATAAATATGTTTCCCACCACGGAATTCATATTTTCCTCGATTCTCGTCACGCTCTCTATGGATCTTGCCTGCATCTCACGGTTGGCATTTTGATACTCCATCACAAATGCCAGTATAAATATAACAACGGTAGGGCATAGAAACCCTATGGCCAGATTCCGGAACCTGCGGATAAAAAATCTGTTTTGCTGACTCATATCTCTTCTAACCGCTTCTTTCTGTATTCTACCGGTGTCATCCCATAGTATGCTTTAAACGCCCTGGAAAAATTCTTTGGATTGTCATAGCCGATCAGGTAGGCAACATCGCACATCTTACATCCCTGGTCTCCCAAAAGCTCGCTGGCCTTCTCCATTCGCGTCTTAAGCAGCAATTCCCGAAAGCCGATGCCGCTTTTTTCTTTAAAAAAGCGGGACAGATAAGACGGGCTCATATTCACACGCTCTGCCGCATCCTCTAAGGTCGCGTGTTGATAGTGAATATCCAGATATTCCTTGATTTTTCCTGTCACTCGGTCTTCTCTGTGTTCCCCCCCGGACATTCCGGGAACTCCTTTATGCCGCAGCTTTTCCCGGACTCCGTCGAAGCATTCTAACAGCTGGGAATATTTAATAGGCTTTAGCAGGAAATCAACCACTTCGTTCTTGATCGCTGCTCTTAAGTATTCATAGGTATCGTAGCTGCTGAACAGAACCACCTGCACCTTCTCGTCTCCTTTAAAACGTTGTGCAAGATCGATTCCATTGATATCCGGCATCTCCACATCCGTCAAAACCACATCCACCTGATTTTCCTTTATAAATTCCAAAGCATCACAGGCACGGGTAAATGTCCCCGAGACATGAAACCCGATATCTTCCCAGGGAAAAAGCGCACCAATGCCGCTGGCAATCTTTTCCTCATCATCGATAATAATCAGCGAATACATCTTCTTCCCTCTCTTTCTGTCAGTTCCCCTCGAAATAGGTTAATAAAAATCACTGTATCCCTTTCCATTCATAGGAACCTGCCTCTGCCTCAAACATCTGGTACTCTGTCTGGCCTTTCACAGGAATCCAAATCGTAGCCTTTGAATTATAAGGCACCGTTACCCGCAGCGCAAGCCCGTCCTCTTTTTGTTCCCACGATACACGGATGATTCCTTGCATCGTCTCCAACGATGCAGCAATGCCCTTTAACTTCTTAGGCACATGGGGCTTTACGGTGAAGCGGCGATATCCGTTGCAGGCCTCATCTGGCACAATCCCTGCCAGATACCGGTAGAAGGAAACTGCAAACGCCCCGTTCATCGGATGGCTTAACGATGCCATACCGGCCAACGCAGAGTGGCTGTCTGTCACTTTCTCCCAGCGTTCCCACATAGTGGTTGCACCGTTTTCCACCATATAGCCCCAGCTGGGATAGGTGGTCTGGGTAATCAGATCATAGGCTACATCGACGTACCCCATGGTGAATAATACTTCCAGAATATAGCGGGAACACAGATTGCCTGTGGTAAGGTGGTTGCCCTGTCTCCTAATATCTGCCACAAGGTTTTCTGCCACAGCCTTTCGGTCTTCATCAGGGACAATATTAAAATACAAGCCTTCCGTGTTGCAGCCCTGGCTTCCTGTTCCCAGATTCTTTGTGGCCCCATCATAATAATGTCTTAAAATCGCTGCTCTCCATGCCTCAGCTTCCTGGGCATAATACCTTTCCTCTTCTTTTTTCCCCAAAACGCCTGCCGTTTTTGCAAGAAGCTCGTAAAAATACTTGGTGTGTATTGTCCCTACCAGAAGGGGCGGGGTGATGGTGGAGACGGCTCCACCTCCGATTCCCTGGCCTTTTGCTGCCATGGTCACTGCCATCGGCCCGGCCCAGTCTCCCATATGGGAGGTATTTACAATGCCATCCTGGGAGTTTCTTTTCAGATAAGCGGCCCAGCGCCGGTTCATCTCATAATTCTCTTCCAGTATCCGGATATCGCCGTATTGCACATAGAGATTCCACGGAACCAGCGCCGGAGCTGCCGCCACCGGGTCTGCCGGACGAGAGCCAAATCTGCGAAACGGGGCGGTATCGGTCAGGGCGCCGCTTATTTTTCCCTGAGTATCCCGGATGTCTCCCATCCACTTGGTATACAAGGCCGGAAGCCTAAAATTGTAGAGGGCGCAGTCATTGCGCACAGTCATATCGTTGATCCATCCCAGGCGTTCGTCTCTCTGAGGACAGTCTGTAGGAACACTTCTCAGATTGCTGATTTCCGTCCACACCACATTGCTCTGAAGCTGGTTGATCATAGGATCGGATGTGGTAAAACTGCCGATCTGCTTCACATCGGAACTGACCACACATCCGATCACTGTGTCCTCCTTTGGAGGCTGGTTAAGCCCCTGTACATTGACATAGCGGAACCCATGGAAGGTGAAGGACGGCTCATAGACCCCATCTTCTCCATCAAATGTATAGGTATCGGTTGCCTTTGCATCTCTTAAGGAAATCCGATCCAGGGAGTGGTCTTCTTGTTGGGCCTCCCCATAGGACAAGGTAATCACCTGACCTTTCTTCCCGGAGGCAGTAAGCCTGGCCCAGCCTGCAAAATTTTGCCCCATGTCAAAGGTATAGCTTCCGTCTTCCAGCGGGTATACCCCTTTGGGCTGTATGGTTTTAAGAACCCGGATAGGTTCCAGCATAAGGGATTTTATGGCTCCTCCTGGCGGCTCATACTCCAGGGCCCGATACCACAGGGTTCTGTGGGCTGACGGGTCATACCCCGTCGTGTTCCAACCTTTAATCTCTCGCCTGGCATCATAGGACTCGCCGTGGTAGATGCTGTCATGGACAAACGGGGTGTACATGGTATAAAACCAGTCATCCCCGCTGTCCGAGAAAATCCACTGGCAGGTTCCATCCTCATAGCCCACATACATCATCATAGAAAAGGCATGATCCCGGATTCCTCCCAGCTTCCTGCTGGCGGAAATATCCGGCCATCCGTTTCCCAGATCCAGGGCTATGACATTCTCCCCTGGGGTTAAGAATGGGGTTATGTCTGTCATCCGAGACTCAATGGTATGGTCTGGATCTGTATCCGCATTGTTTAAGACTGAGTCTGTGGTTTTCTTTCCATTTATATACAGAAGATAATAATTAATAGCAGCCACAAAGGAATATGCTTTTTCGATTCCCTTTTTTAAGGTAATTTTCTTCCAGAATCGGCTGGCATCGTGTCCCATGCCTCCAGGTCCGATCCATTTTCCCTGCCAGGGAAGGCCAAAAAGCCCGGTGGTAAACCGCGCAGTGCCGCTTTCTGCAAAAACCTCACCGTCCTGGCCAACCGACACGTTCCAGTAATACTCTGTAATAGGTTGTAGCAGTTTTCCTTCATAAGGAACCTGCAGCGACTGATCCGAACAGACCAGGCCGCTGTCCCATACCAGTTCCTGAGTCAGAGAAGGTTCTGTCCCCACCATTACCCGATAAGATGTTTGCCTCTTTTTGTCTGTCTCTAGAACCTGCCAGGAAAAACGGGGTTTTCCACAGTCAAGCCCTATGGGGTTTTCAAGATATTCTACAAATTGATTGATTTTCATATTCCGCCCCCTATAACGATACAATATTTTTAGTTATGGACATCATGGTATGGTATCCCTGGCCCTTAAAGTGATCCCTTTAAAGGTTCCGGCCGTGTGCAGCGGGATTGTAACTCTGTCACCTGCCGCCTGGCGGCGCTGGTTTCCATAGCGCACACTGCCTCCAGCACATGAAGCGCCAATTCCTTGGAAGCCCTGCATTCTCTTCCCTGTCCAATGGCTTTTGCCATATCCGCCAGCCCCAAGCCTCTGCAGTTGTCCGAATATTCATTAACTGGATCCAGCCTGATTTCTCTGTATTCCTTTTTTAGGGGGTCACAGGGCACCAGCCTGACCGGATCTCCGAATTCATTGGGGCATCCCAAAAGAAGCATTCCTTTTGTCCCACAGACTGCCACATCCGCCCTGTCAACCCGTATGGTCTCTCCGTCCATCCCAATGGTTCCCGTCACGCCGCTTTCCAGCTGAAA
The DNA here is from genome assembly GCA_021769025.1 of Enterocloster bolteae. Next base: position 1,786 of record JAETTS010000167.1, on the reverse strand, counting down.
GATTCCGGAAAGAATGCTTTCATTGGGGGTCTCAAACTCGTCTCCGAACTCCGGATGGCCTGGAATGATATTGGTTCTTTTCTGGTACGGTGCCCTGGTAAATGCAGAAACCGCGGCCACCGGTCCCAGCAGGCTTACCACTGCCGTCATATAGTATACTGCATAATCCCGAAGAATCCCTGCCCCAGGCAGGCGAAAGAACGGCAGAAGGCTGGTTAAGTAGTCATTGTTTCTGGTGGATGCAATGGTTATGGATGTCACCTCCCCGATCTTTCCCTCATCGATGGCGGCCCTGGCTGTCTGCAGGGAGGATCCCAGAAAGGTATCCGGTGCCGCCCCCAGATACAGCTGCTTTTCTGAAGCCAGCTGTATTAATTCCTTTGCTTCTTCCGGCCAGACAGCAAGGGTTTTCTCCGTATATACATGTTTTCCGGCACAAAGGGCGCTACGTATCAGTTCTCCATGAACTCCTACTGGAGTCAGGTTGACAATCAGTTCTACTTGGCTGTCATTTAGCATCTCCTCATACCGGCAGGAACGCAGCCCATACTGTCTGGCCTTTTGGTCTGCATGTTCCTGATGTCTGGCGCAAATGGAAATCACCTTCAGATTGCCGGAAAATCGCCTGATCATATTCTGTAAATAGATGTCACTAACCGCTCCCGCGCCAATAACGCCCACTCCAATGGGTCTGTTCATATTCGCTCCTTTTCCTTGTCCCTTATTATTTACGGGGATCTATGTGGATTGCCACGTCATCCGAATCAACAGTTATAGGCCCTGGAATACGAAGGCCCTGGATCTCCCTTCCAAAAAAGTCGGTGCGCACAGATCCGTCCGGGATTACAGCCTTCATGGAAGTATACCCTTCCGTCTCCGCTGAATCCCAGAAAATGGTTTTCTCGTCTGTGGTAATGTACATTACCAACTCAGCTTCATCTACCTGAATATGGAAAGCAGCATATCCTCCGTTTCGGTCGCAGCCTTCGAAGCGCCGCCAGGCTGCAAGATTCATCTGCTGGGTGGGAGCCGGATAAGTTAAGATTAAATGTCCTTCCGGAGCCTTGGAATAATAGTTGCCCTCAAAGATATTATCATGGTTTGGCAGGCGGACCGAGCCGCCTCTGCAATCATAGAACACATTGTTTCTCACAATGGAGTTTCGTGATGTGCCGCCTCTTCCCTCGGCCATCCGGCCGCGTATCACATTCTGGCTGTAACCCATCCCGTCCATGTTGCCGATGAGATTGTTGGCGATATGGATGTCATCCGAGCCGTAACCTGCGATCCCCTCTCCGATGGGGGCGGAAAGATCAAAGGGCTCATTCCAGTGGGTGCTGTCTATGGTGATGGAAGTTTTCTTGTTTTCTGCCTCTTCATAGTTTTTGGAGCCCCACAGAATATTATTGTCAATCAGGATTTCCCTGGGCTGCTCCCCGCCCCGGTTGCACTCCAAAAAAATCATAGCATGAGGAGAGCGGATATTCAAAAACAAATTCTGGGTAATACGGTCATTGTAATTGTTGCAATCCAGCCACAGTCCGTCGCAGTTGTCGCTGTCCCGGAAAATATTCCGTCGAAACACGCTGTCAACACACTCATGAAGCTTTAGTGCACTGGCCTCCCAGCCATATTCCATGTGCTGCCACCCGGTTCTGGCAATCAGATTGTCCTCAATGAGGCAATAGGCGGCTCCGAATCCTGCAATACCGCAGACTCCGCTGTCCAGTATCTGATTCCTTCGCAGAACCCCATAGCCAATCTTTTGATCCGGCTCTTTCTTTAG
>JAETTS010000166.1 GCA_021769025.1 Enterocloster bolteae | reverse complement strand
TAATTTCCCGCCTGTAAAACCAATAGTTTTCAAAATCCCCATATTCACATAATCTGCCTCAATGGAGCTTCCTATGCCGTGCCCCAGCACGATCAGGACCACAAAAATAAGTACCACTACAAACGCCGCCAAAAGGCCGCTGAAAGCATTCTGGAGAATCAGCATGAATCCGGCAATGGCATTCCCACTGTGGAGGAACTCCAAATACTGCGGCAGCTCTGTATTCTCATTGATGAGCTGATTCAGCTGGGAAACCGTGACGCCTTCCCCGTTTGTGTCCGCCTGAAATATATGCAGCATAGCTCCGTCCCTGGCCAGCGCATCAATACCAGTATCCCGGATTGTCTGGATGATTCCGGAATAATCGGCCTCACTGATTAGAAATCCTTTCATTCCGATCATGGAACTGCCCATAAATGGATCTTCATAAAACCCTTTCACCGTAAAGTCTGCCGCCTGTCCCCCGCGGGCAACCTGAAATCTGATTTCATCCCCAATCTGCACACCGAACATGGAAATCATGGAAGGGGAGACATAAATCTCTCCCGGCCGGATTTCCGGTATATCTCCCCGGTACCCGGACAGCTCATCTTCAAAGAATTTATACCGTCTATCCTCCGTCCCATGGGGAATCAGCTGGCCTTCACTATCAGAATCCTGGTCATTTACCGTATAGTCCGAATAAATGACTACCTGCGTATCCACATTACCAACCGCCTCCAAGTCAGCAATATTGTCCGCCAGAGCATCCATATCAGGCACATTGGAGACCCATGCAGTCAGGGTCCCAAACCCCGCCCGCTCCATTTCTTCCCTGAGATAGCGTTCTGAGTTCATCCATATAGAAAGAACCGTTCCCAACGCCGTACAGACAAGCAGTACCAGGATAAATACGCCGGACAGGCTGCCTTTGTGCCGTTTTAGATCAGCCATTAATAATATTGCATCTTCCATTATAGAACCCCCTCGTTACCATTGGAAAGAAGCAAGCCAGTCATTGATCGCTGCCTCCCTCGTCCTTTCATCTTCCGGATGGAACACAGGCATGGACAGTTCGTCCAGAATCTTACCGTCCTCCAGGTAAAGAAGCCGTGTCCCGCGGACAGCTGCCCGCAGATCGTGAGTAACCATCAGAATGCTCTGGCCTTCCTTATTTAATTCGGTCAAAAGATCCAGAACTTCCCCTGTATTCCTTTTATTTAAAGCTCCGGTTGGCTCATCTGCAAAAATGATACCCGGTTCATTGATCATGGCCCTGGCAATGGCCGCCCTCTGTGCCTCACCGCCCGAAACCTCTGCCGGCATCCGGTCCTTGGCGCTTCCTACATTCATCTGTTCCAGCAGGGTTTCTGCCTGCTTCCTGGTCTCTTCCGGCTTCCGTTCCTTCCCTAAATATCCTGCAACCGTCACATTCTCGAAAAGCGTTAAGTTGCTTACCAGAAGGGTCTGTTGAAACACAAAACCAAATTCCCGTGAGCGGATTTTGGCCATCTGGCGCTCTTTGAAACGGCTAATCACCTTTCCCTTATAAACCACAGTCCCGGAAGAAACACGGTCCATTCCGCTGAGGGCATACAGCAGAGTTGATTTTCCTGCCCCGGACGGCCCCATGATGATTGTAAAGTCATCCTCATAAATATCCACGGATACATGGTCCAGCACCGGAACCGCTCCCCGGTCCTTCCCAAACTCTTTACTGATATCTTTGGCAGCTAATAATGTCTTTTTCAAGTTTCTTTTCCTCCTCGTTATGAGCATTTAGCGGGTGTCTTTTGGCCGCTTACGTGCGATACATGACACTGGCACTTAGCGAGGTCCTCCATGAGCTTAGTGCAGTGGCTCATTATGAGCACTTAACACGTCATGCCACAATAAGCCGCTTTTTTCCTGTCCTTTGATCCGGCCGGATTTCTCCCACAAAGCGAATGGAAAACCTTACATATTCCAGGCTCTTTTCTTTCAGGAGCAGCGCCATCTGCTTCATCATTTCTTCCCGGATTTCTTTTATCTTTCCTGTGTCTGACACTTCTGCCAGCATCTCAAAGGAATGACTGTCCAGCTGGCGGAACTGGTAATCTAAAAGCCCGTCCAGGCAGAATCCTTCAATGACAAGGGGATGCAGAAAATCCCTGTTTCCACGTCCATCCTCAAACCACATCATGTCCTCATTCCGCCCCATAATATTGCCTGCCAGCGTAAACGGATAGGGGCTCCCATCCTCCGGTTCCCGTAAATTAAGCTGGTCGGATATACGGTATCGAATCAGAGGCTGTACATAATTATAGAGGGAGGTTAAGTACATGGCGCCGTTCTCTACCTCGATATAATTTAAGTCGTCAAACAAATACATTCCCTCCGCATGACTTGTTTCCACGCCAAGGGCCAGGGATTCGCTGGCTCCATAAATATTAACCACGTCCGCTTCAAATATTGTCTCCAGATAATTCCGTAAGCTGGCGCCAAGAGGTTCTCCGCAGGAAACGATGCGGAATATATCCACGCTGACTTCACCTTTTTCCACAAGTTCCCCGAGAATCTTGATTGCTGACGGATAACCGATCACCATATTTGGTTTAAACTCTTTAATCTGGCGAATCCATGCTGCAAGGGGTGTCTTGACATCCAGGAAAAGTTGGTCCGCATGGACGCCTTCTATCCCGTCCCCCACTGCCATGGCCCCGCCATACCGGCCGTCTGTTGCGGCAATATACACGATCCGCGGGCCTTTCCACAGCAATTTTAATATCTGGGGCATGGTCATATCCCAGAGCGCGGCCCGGATAATCCCAAGGAGCATCTGGCTCCATGCCGCCTCATCATAAACAAAATATCCTGGGGTCCCTGTACTGCCGGAAGAATGGACCACATGGTACTCATCCTTAAATTTTTTCTGTTCTGTGCTTTCCTCCCGGTCAAACCGGCGCAGGTCCTCCTGCTTTAAATCGGAAACAGTAACCAGTTCATTGAAATGCTCCATCAAAAGCTGTTTATCCAAAACAGGAAATGCCGACAGGGGCATGAGCGGAATCTGCTTTCTTGTAATCCCTGCCTCCTCAAAGACCCGGTGGTAATACGTTGAATTGTCATAGGCATACACAAGCAATTCTCTCAGTTTTTTTTCCTGGAGCGTTATTAATTGTTCCCGTCTCATTCCCGTGTTTCTTTTTAACTGGTATAAATTCCACAGTAAATTAAAGTAATTCATCATAACCTCCATATGTTCCACTGAATACCCAGACAGTTCCATTCATACTGTCTGGCATTCACTTAAGCTTCTTCATTTACAGAAAACACATAACTGTTCCCATAGTTCTCCCTGTGATAATAACAAGCCTCCCCGTTGTTTAAATTAAAAACAATGCTCCATTCTGTTGACTCAAATTCTCCAAAATTGTCCTTACTGACACTGTCCAAGGCATCCCTGACCTGATCCATGTCCATCTCCTCATCTTCTGCCAGACGTTTCATCAATCTCTCATACCGGGTATGGGACTGTGCTGTTCCAATTCCCTGCTTTCTTCCTTCGGCCAGATAGAAATTTGTCACAGCCGGCGTATCCGTCACAACCATTTCGTCATCAATATACTCCACCACCACGCTTCGGCCGCTTCTGTCTGCCAGTGCGAAATGCACCATCATTCCCATAGAAGAGTGCATATCATACTGTCCCAACAGAGCCAGTGCTTCCTCCACATTGGCCGCCCGATCCAGAAACAGCCGGATAGCCGTGGTCGTGGTAAGATTCGGTTTTCCTGTGTCCTGACAGATGGCATCATAATCCTGTATCATATTGACCGATACCGCCAGACCTTTTTCATTCATGCCGTCAAGAGGAGCATATAAGGCAATCAGGGTACGGACCTCATCCGGCAGTTGTGAAAGGCCTGCCCCATAGCCGGAACGAATAAAATCCATATTAACCGTGGAAACAGAAGCATATGCACCCTCCGGCCTGGAACGGACCACCATGGCTTCACATGGCTGCCAGTCAAAATTCCTTCCAAACAGAGCTTCTCCCGCCGGGCTTTTCACCGCCAAGGTGCTGCATCCGAAACCGCCTGTCCGGAGCGACGGTCGTGACTCACCGGCCATCATATGTCTGGTAAGGAAATCAATGACTCCTGCATCGTTCGTGGCTCCTCCCTGAGCGAGAAAGTCATCAAACCAGTAATTCCCGTCATAGCTTACTGCTGAAAAACCGTCTTCCAGCTTCATGATTTCGCTTCCCGGGGTGATGGCCGCATCTGATGCTTTCCCGGCAGCCGTAACCGTCTGAGTCAAAGCCCCATTGTTCTGTGCGTATGCGGTCTGCTGTAATACAGGCGCCCCTCCTGCACACCCTGTTAACACTCCTGTTATGGTCAGTGTTGTAAACAGCAGCATTCTTTTCATTTTATTCATTCTGTTTATGCCTCCCCTTTCTTTATGTCCATTGTAATACCAGTAGTATTTAATATCAAATACCTATACTAAATATTTACATATGCCTTTTTACTATGGCTTTATCCATAACTTCTGATAGAAACGCCAACCTGGCACGTTCCATCTTCTACTCTTTTTCTATCTTAAACCACTAAAATAACGTCCACCTAACAAAATAATAAACTTTTCATAAACCCCTTGAACTTTTTCCTGGTTTGAAGCAATCCATACAATGATGAAAAAAATACAGACCCCCGCAGAAAGGTCTGTATTTGAAAATTAACTTTCCATGTTGGCAATCACAGTGCTGTGCTTATTTTACGCTCTTAATCTGGACAATCTTATTACCCCAGCCCCGTAAGATCGGATTGTTAACAACCGCTTTTTTTAAATCATCGGCAGCCTCAATTTCTCCGATCTTTGTATAGTCTCCGGTCACCTCCCCGTCCCCATAGAACAGGATGAGCCTGTTTGGGTGGGAGTAATACACTTCTCCTGCTTTTTGGGAGGTCACTGTTTTCACATCAACCGATGGAATCTCATACCGCGATGAAATATCATAATACTGCATCACCTCCCAATTATCATAATCATCAAAGTGATAGATTGGAAGCCTCCAGTCGGCTGTCCCTACATGCTTTTTGATAGCTGCAGCCGTATCATTATTTTCAAGTGTCATTGTGAAGGCTGCTCCATTATCACCAAAACGCACCTCCAACTGGGATGCAGTTACAACCTCTCCTGTCATTTCCGCACTTGCAACTCCTGTAAGAGCTGCTGTCAATCCAATGACTACCATAAGTGCCACGGCATATTTTTTTAATCCTGCTTTCTTCATAAAGTGTCCTTTCCTGTGCTCCTTTTAAAGCGCACAACCTCCGTAATCCACCGGTTACTGGAATGCTTCCGTAAAGAAGCTCTCTAATTTGTCAAACGGAATCTTATCCATCTGATCGTACAGGTCTGTGTGGGTTGCTCCCGGAATTATCAACAGTTCCTTATTATCACCCTGGAGGAGTTCGTATGCATCATGGCTGTACATTAAAGAATGTGCTTCCTCGCCATGCACAAGAAGAACCGAACTTCTGATTTCAGGGGCATACTCAAACAAACGCATATTCATCAGAGAGCCCGGAGCGGTAGCCGCCCACCCATTATTGGAATTGACGGAACGGGGATGATAGCCACGGTCGGTCTTATAATAAGCCACATAGTCCTTAACATACTGCGGAGCTTCTTCCGGTGCTTCTTCCGGAAGGCCGCCTCCCAGCGTATAAGTTCCATTTTTATAATCATCTGTTCTCTGTTGATTGTAAGCAACACGGGACTCATACCTTCCGTCCTCATCAATGGAATCAAAATAACCAAGTGCCGTATTCCGGCTCATGTCGTACATCGTCATGGCAGCCGTGGCTTTAACTCTGGTATCCAGCGCTGCTGTCTGAAGTGCCATACCGCCCCAGCCACAGATACCGATAATACCAATCTGTTCTGGATCAACATTGTCCTGGGTGGAAAGGAAATCAATCGCAGCCTGGTAATCCTCAACGTTGATATCCGGCGAATTGAAGTACCTCGGATATCCGCCGCTTTCTCCTGTAAAGGATGGGTCAAAGGCAATAGCAAGAAAACCTCGTTCTGCCATTTCCTGTGCATAAAGACCGGAACTCTGCTCCTTTACA
>JAETTS010000165.1 GCA_021769025.1 Enterocloster bolteae | reverse complement strand
AGATCATAAGAAATGCGATGGCTGCAAAAACTGCTCCGCTGCCTGCATGCAGGCCCACAGAAAGGCACCGGGAACCATCTATGACCTGGATCTGACAGACCCGGCCAATGAGTCCCGCAATTATATTTTAAAAGACAGCCAGGGAAATTATAAGCCCCTGTTTTGCCGCCACTGTGACGATCCGGAATGTGTCAAGTCCTGTATGAGCGGAGCGCTTTACAAAGATCCGGAAAGCGGCCATGTATTTTATGACGAGGACAGGTGCGGTTCCTGTTTTATGTGTGTCATGAATTGTCCATTTGGCGTACTGAAGCCGGATACTATGACAAAGAGCAAGGTGATAAAATGTGATTTCTGTGTAGATGCAGGAGGAGAGCCGTCTTGCGTACGTTCCTGCCCAAAAAAGGCAATTTATGTTGGGGAGAAATAAGCTGGCAGGTGACGGAGATTGTCGCGTGCCGATTCATCAGAAGAGGAGGTGTAGGGCTATGAAATATGTAATTATCGGCGCAGGCGTGGCAGGGATTGAAGGGGCAAAGGTGATACGGCAGCAGGATCAAGCAGGAGAGATCACCATGGTTTCCGAAGACGCCTTTGTGCATTCCCGCTGTATGCTTCACAAATATATTTCCGGCGAGCGGGATGAAAAGGGGCTGGATTTTACACAGAAGGATTTTTTTGAGACCTGTGGCGTAAACTGGAAAAAAGGTGAGAAGGTAGAGAAGATCTGCCCCCAGGCAAAGGAGATCCATCTGCAGAATGGGGAGAAAGTTTCCTATGACAAGCTTTTAGTGGCTGCAGGGGCAGACAGCTTTATCCCTCCGGTGGGAGAACTTCGGAAAGCGTCCAATGTATATGGACTGCGCAACCTTCCCGATGCCCAGGCTATTGTGAAAGAGGCGGCCGGTGCAGAACATGTGCTTGTCATCGGTTCTGGCCTGGTGGGGCTGGATGGCGCTTACGGGCTTTTGGAACTGGGGAAAACAATCACAGTTGTGGAGATGGCGGATCGGATTCTTCCCATTCAGCTGGATGCCCATGCCGCCAAGGAATATCAAAGGCGGTTTGAGAAAGCCGGTGTCCGCTTTGTGCTTGGGAGAAGGGCTTCGGAAGCAGTGTGTGAGAAAGACGGGAAAATTCACAAGGTCATACTGGACAATGGGGAGGAGATTAACTGTGATCTGATTGTGGTGGCGGCAGGAGTAAGGCCGGCCCTGTCCTGTCTGGAGGGCAGTGGGATCGCCTGTGACAGAGGGATTGTGGTGGACTCTCACATGAGGACTTCCGTGCCGGATGTTTTTGCCGCCGGGGATATTACCGGAAGATCCGGAATCTGGCCCAATGCGGCGGATCAGGGAAGAGTGGCCGGACGGAATATGTGCGGTTTGGAGTCGGAGTATACAGATACCTTTGCTACGAAAAACACCATTAATTTCTTTGGCCTGGTAACCCTTTGCGTAGGCAGAATCCTTGAAGAGGAGGGGGATACGGTTAGGGTGAAAGAGGATAAGGATCAGTATAAGCGGATACTTATGAAGGATGGCATCGTGGAAGGAATCCTTTTCCAAGGAAACATTGCCAATGCAGGGATCTGGCAGTATCTAATTAAGAATAAGATTCCTGTGGGCAAGGTTGGAAAAGATGTGTTTGATATCAGTTTTGCGGATTTCTATGGCGTAGATGAGAGAGGGGCATTTGAGTGGGCATTGCCTAAGTGCTGATCCTGTTTGTCTATGTATCATATTTGCCCCCAAAATATCATGATATTGGGGGCAAAATTGGTGATTCTACAGAATTTTAATGGATATCTGTGGAAAATCTGCATCATATACTAAGACAGCAGCTTGGCGGTATCGGCCAACCGGGCAATCACGTGGACTCCAAAGGGGCAACGAATCTCACATCCACCGCATTGGATACAGTCATCTGCGTGGGCGGACAGTCCTTCATAGTGGGCGCGGACAGTAGGCGGAACCGTATCCTGCATCTGGGCTAAGTCGTACAGCTTGTTCACCATGGCGATATCGATGCCAGCAGGACAGGGGGCGCAATGGCCGCAGTAGGTGCATTGCCCGGAATAGGCGTGGCGGGGAGCATGGGCCAGGACTGTGGCGTAATCTTTTTCCTCATCGGATGCGGTCTCGTAAGAGACAGCGGCATCTACATGGGCCGGGGTGTCGCAGCCTACCAGGACACTGGCCACAGCTGGCCTGGTCAATGCGTAGTGGAGGCATTGGACCGGAGTGAGGGCCACGCCAAAGGGGGAAGTCTTGGATGTAAACAGCCGCCCTCCGGCATAGCCTTTCATCACAGTGATTCCCACTCCCTGCTGCTCGCAGATACGGTATAACTCCGCCCGTTCCGGGGTGATTCCGTCTGTGGTTTCTTCATATTCTTCCTTAAAATAGTCGTCGATGTTCTCGCTGGCCGGAAGCATGTCGAAGGCAGGATTGACAGAGAACAGGATCATCTCCACCACACCGCTTAGGGCAGCCAGCCTTGCCACATCCGGGTTGTGGGTGCTCATGCCGATGTGGCGGATGGTTCCTTTTTCTTTTAAGTTTTTTACATAGGAGATAAACGTTCCTTCCATGATCGTTTTATATTCCGCCGGCTCGTCTACAAAATGAATCATGCCTAAATCTATGTAGTCTGTCTGCATCCGTGTCAGAAGATCATTGAATGCCTCGTCCACCTTATTTAAGTCCCGGGATCTTACATATTGCCCATTTTGCCAGGTGGAGCCGATATGTCCCTGGATGATCCATTTATCACGCTGTCCCTTTAGGGCGGCTCCGATATTGGAACGTACATTGGGTTCTGACATCCAACAGTCCAGGATATTGATTCCTGCCTGAGCGCAGCAGTCGATGACTTCCTTTACCTCCTCTGTATTGTGGCGCTCCAGCCACTCACCTCCCAGGCCAATTTCACTTACCTTCAATCCGGTTCGTCCAAGTTCTCTGTAGTGCATGAACGTACTCCTTTCTATAGATTTGTTCTGAAACATATTATACACGAATAGAGGGAGAATAACAATCCGCTTCTGGTATCTGTTGAAAACAATGGATTCTTGCCTTTTCCACTTCTGATGGATCCTGTGAAGAAACGTAACCAACTGACATTGAATGTGAAACATAACCAACCAACAACATAAACTGCAGCAAATTCCGGAAGGAATCTTGACAATCTAGTCAATTTGTCGTAGAATCAGCATACATTCGAATGGTTTCGGAAATAATAGGAAATCCAACCTGCCTTGGAACTCTGTATGAAAATACGGCGACTGTCTGGCTTACGTTCCCAGCGGTTAACCGGGGTGGTACCGCCGATATGCAGAGTCATTCGGTCCCTTGTCCAGAAGGCAGGGATTGGATGGCTTTTTCTTTTTCCTATTTCGAAATGATCAATGATTACAAGGAGGATTATCATGGCAAGCGACAAGAAACTGGTGGAAGCGGTCACGTCTATGGACGTGGATTTTGCCCAGTGGTACACCGACGTAGTAAAGAAAGCGGAATTGTGTGATTATGCAAGTGTAAAAGGATGTATGGTGATTAAACCTGCCGGATACGCGCTCTGGGAGAATATCCAGAAGGAGTTGGACCGGTGGTTCAAGGAAACCGGAGTGGAAAATGTATACATGCCTATGTTCATTCCAGAGGGGCTTTTGCAGAAGGAGAAGGATCACGTGGAAGGATTTGCGCCGGAGGTTGCCTGGGTGACCCACGGAGGCCTGGAGCCATTGCAGGAAAGGATGTGCGTCCGCCCTACATCGGAGACGCTGTTCTGTGATTTCTATGCAGGCGATATCCATTCTTACCGTGATCTTCCCAGGCTGTATAATCAATGGTGCTCCGTAGTTCGCTGGGAAAAGACGACAAGGCCGTTTCTCCGCTCCAGAGAGTTTCTATGGCAGGAAGGCCATACCGCCCATGCCACCGCAGAGGAAGCAGAAGCCCGGACTGAGCAGATGCTAAATCTGTATGCAGATTTCTGTGAACAGGTTCTGGCCATTCCTGTGATCAGAGGCCGCAAGACAGATAAGGAGAAATTCGCCGGGGCGGAGGCTACCTACACCATTGAGGCACTGATGCATGACGGAAAGGCTCTGCAAAGCGGCACAAGCCATAATTTCGGCGACGGGTTTGCCAAAGCCTTCGGAATTCAGTTTGCGGATAAAGATAATACGTTAAAATACGTGCATCAGACATCCTGGGGGATGAGCACGCGGATCATTGGCGCTATCATCATGGTACACGGTGATGACAACGGCTTGGTTCTGCCGCCGAGGATTGCCCCCACACAGGTGATGATCGTGCCGATTCAGCAGAAGAAAGAGGGAATTCTTGACAAGGCTTATGAACTGAGAAGTCGTCTGGCGGGCGCTGGTTTCCGCGTGAAAGTGGATGACTCTGACAAGAGTCCAGGGTGGAAATTCAGCGAGTGCGAGATGAGGGGAATTCCTCTTCGGGTGGAGATCGGGCCTAAGGATCTGGAGAACAACCAGGCAGTGCTGGTGCGCAGAGACACTCATGAAAAGACGGCGGTATCTCTGGATAGGCTGGAGGAAGAGGTGAAGGCCATGCTTGAGACCATTCAGAATGACATGTTTGAGCGGGCAAGGACACACAGAGATACCCATACGTATGAGGCTGTGGACTACGATTCCTTTGTAAAGGTGATCAATGAGAAGCCAGGATTCGTGAAAGCCATGTGGTGCGGCTGCCGGGAATGTGAAGACAAGATTAAGGAAGACACAGGAGCAACTTCCCGCTGCATGCCGTTTAAACAGGAACAGCTGGCCGAAACTTGTGTCTTATGTGGGAAGCCGGCCAAGAAGATGGTCTACTGGGGACGGGCATATTAAGGCTGCAAGACGGAGGGTAACCCAGAATATGATGATACACATGCCAAGTGCTGCGCAGGAGATTCTGGAAAAACTGAATCGACATGGGTTTGAAGCCTACATTGTGGGAGGGTGTGTCAGAGACTCTCTCCTGGGGAAGGAGCCGGAGGATTGGGATATTACTACCTCGGCACGGCCAGAGGAGGTAAAATCCCTGTTTGGCCGAACCATTGATACAGGAATTCTGCATGGAACAGTCACCATCATGAAAGGGAAAAAAGGATATGAGGTGACTACCTATCGGATTGACGGTAAATATGAGGATGGCAGGCATCCAAAAGAAGTAGCCTTCACTTCCAGTCTGGAGGAAGATTTAAAACGCCGGGATTTTACCATCAATGCCATGGCCTACAGCCACAAAGACGGGTTGATTGACCTGTTTGGCGGAGTCAAAGACATGGAGGATGGCAGGATTCGCTGTGTGGGCACAGCTACGGACCGGTTTGGGGAAGATGCCCTGCGGATGCTGAGAGCCCTTCGTTTTTCCGCCCAGTTGGGTTTTGAGATCGAAGAGAATACCTGGAATGCGATTAAGGCCATTGGCCCCAACTTGGCCAATGTAAGCAAAGAGCGGATACAGACAGAATTGACCAAGCTGCTTTTGTCTGACCACCCAAATCAGATCAGGCATATATTTACCTGCAATCTGGAGCCCTATATCTCCCCGGCATTTTCAAGGATTGCGCCAGAAAGCCTATGGGTTAGCCCAGGCCTTCCAGCGTTTAAATATCTGCGGTGGGCCTCCTGTCTTATGGGCCAGACTCCAAAGGAAGCAGCCCAGGTTCTCAGAGAACTTAAGATGGACAATGATACCATCTGCAAGGTAACGAGTCTGGTTCAGATGTACCCGGTGCCCATAGGGGTGTCGCTGGCAGAGATCAGAAAGGCCATGAGCCAGATGCCGGAAGAGTTGTTTGACAGCCTGTTGTTGCTAAAACGATCGATGGTAGGCACAGACGGACATCCAAAGGATTCCCAGATCTGCCAGCTGGATCAGATTCAGCGTCTATCCCGGGAGATTCGTCTTCGGGGGGACTGCATCCATCTGAAAATGCTTGCCGTCACCGGAAGTGACCTGATTGCCTGGGGAATGAAGCCGGGAAAGCAGATTGGCCAGGCTCTTCATATGCTTCTGGAGCATGTGTTGGAGCATCCGGAAGACAATCAAAAAGAGATTCTAATGCAATACCTGGATCAATACGCTCA
>JAETTS010000164.1 GCA_021769025.1 Enterocloster bolteae | reverse complement strand
CATCCGCCTTCTTGGTCGCTGCATAGAGCGATACCGGCTCCTCTACGGGATCCGTCTCCTTGTATGGGACTTTTTTGTTGGAGCCATAGACAGATGAACTGGATGCAAATACCAGATGCTCAACACCGTGATATCCCGTTTCCTCCATATCCTCATAAGAATGGCGGCATGCCTCCAGAATATGGAAAAACCCGTTGATATTGGATTCTATGTATGCATCGGGATGATGGATGGAATACCGAACCCCTGCCTGTGCCGCCAGATTCACCACCACCTGAGGCCGATATCTTCCAAAAACAGAGCAAACCGTATCCCTGTCTGATATATCTCCTTTTATAAAGTGAAAGGAAGGATAGCAGGCCAACTCCCCACACCGGTAGTGTTTCAGGGAAACGTCATAGTAATCATTCATATTGTCCAGTCCAATGACTTGGGCATCTGGGAATTCCTTATAAATCCGCTTTACCAGATTGGCACCGATAAAGCCCGCCGCGCCTGTCACCAGAATCCTTTTTCCATCCAAATTCATGTCACCCATGTCTGTCACTCCAGTCCTCTTGTCTTCAACCCATTTTTGTCATCAAACGCCATCTCTGCAAATCTCCCTAAAACCACATCAGCGGAATACTTCTGTGCACTGGCCTCACAGCCTCTCACAAGCGTTCCATACAATTCCTCGTCTGTATAAAGACGGCACAATTCGTTTGCGGCTGCCTTCACATCCCGGAAAGGATATACCAGGCCGTTCTCTTCATGGACAATCATCTCCTTAATATATTTCCAGTCATTGGCGATGACCGGCGTCCCCCAGGCAAAGGCATCTAAAACCGTTCCAGGCATTCCCTCTCCCTGGTAGTAAGAGGGGAATAAGAGGGCGAAGCAGAAGGGCAAAACCTGCTCTTCCTCCCCGACATTCTTTACACCGCGGTAATGTACAAACCCTTTGTTTCTTTCCGTTAAAGCCACGAACGCGCTCTCAAACTCTGCCCCTACCTTTCCATAGAGATCCAGCTCAAAAACCTGGCCGCCCATTTTCTCATTGGCCAGACGAATGATCTCCATCCCATCCTCAATGCCTTTTTCCTTCACGATGCGGGAATAGATGCAGACCCTGGCCGGCTGTTTCTTCCTGTGGCCATAGGACGGAGAAAGAAGATTCCTCCCGCCTCCTTGCCTTCGAAAATTAGGCAGATGGACCACATGGGGAAGTCCCAGCCGTTTCAAGGCATTTGCCATAGAAAGCGTCTCCACATATACCCCGTCAAGAGAGGAAACCCACCGTCTTAACCGGGGACGGACCGTTAGCATGTCAGCCAGCCAACCTCCGATCACCACATAGTGGACTGGCCTGTGAATCAGCTTTTTCAGGCAGTATGCCATGGGGATAAATACCTTCACCCCATGAGGAGCTGGCAGAAGAATCACCCTCTCACAGGTCATAAATGCCCTTATAACCGCCAAGAACAAGGAAATAGGCCGCCTTTTCCAGCCATAACTATTGACAATCTCGATCTCTTCCTCCCCATACCGGCCCTGCAGCCATTGGATCAGCTCAAAACATTTTACTGCCTGTCCTGTGGTAAAATCCGGCCCGGTTCCATATACGCCGATTACCGCCGCTTTTTTTATCTTACTGTTCATACCCAATGCCATTTAGATAACACCTTACCTTCCGAGATAACATAGCTGGGAGAGGGACTTATATTGTCTTCTCCAGGGTACTTGAAGACCATCGGTACTTAGGCACTGTCTTTTAGTGCCTTACGTACCGCTATGCTCTTCACGTAGCGCGAGCGTGCCCGGGAGAAGACAATATAAGTCCCTCTCCCAGCGAACCATTTAAAACATCTCAACCAGCAAAACCTTAACTGAATGACATGGGTTCCTTCCCCACCACATTCTGATATTCGATTAAATTTCCTTTATAAATCTCCAGCATCTGATCCACCACCCTGTCCCAATTATAGTGGTTAATAATATATTCGGCCGCTGTATCCCGGTAAGCCTGAACCTGATCCGGATTCTCCAAAAGCCAGGTAAGCTGGGCCTTTAAATCCTGCTCATCCCCTTTTCGAAAAGAAACTCCATGGGATCCCACTACCTCCATATTCTCCGGAATATCACTTACAAGACAGCAACATCCATAGCTCATAGCCTCCAAAAGGGAATTGGCCATTCCTTCCAGGTTACTGGGAAGGGCAAAGATCCAGGCATTGCTGTACAACTCGTCTATAGTCTGTCCCCTGACAAATCCTGTAAACAGAATTCGTTTATCTCCTGCCGCCAATTCCACCAATTCTTCATAGTATGGGCTGTTTGCTTCCGCTCCCCCTGCAATCACCAGCTTTTTATCTGTAGGGCAGGCCTGAAACGCTTTGATAAGATAATGAATCCCTTTCTCTGGCACGATCCTTCCAAGGGAGAGAATGTAGCTGTCTTTTTGAAGCCCAAACTGTTTTTGAATCTGATCTGCCTCCCGCCTGTGTGGCCGTGTGATACCGTTGTCAAACAATAATGCATCGGTTCCATAAGTCTTTTTTATGTATGCTTTCATATTCTTGCTGAGCACAAGGCACACATCCGCCTTCACAGCAGCCATCCGCTCCCCAAGTTCCAGATACCACCTGGCAAACCGGCCCCACTTGTCTCTTTTACTGTCAATCCCGTGAAGGGATGCCACGCAGCGAAGCCCCAACATCTTGGCAAGAGGAATCATGATGCAGGAGCCGGAGGCCCGGTAACTGACCACATCATAACGGACAATGGCCGCATGAAGCGTTGCCAGAAAGGAATAAAGGGGCACACAGGCGCGTCCGCTTACAGTGGGCACGGTAACTATTCTCACGCCTTTGTATGTTTTTCCCCGCTTTCTGTCATACTCTTTTCCGAAAATATTGTGCCCGCCCCGGTTGTAGACTACCACCTGATGGCCCCTAGCCGCCATGCGCACCGCATGCATCTCTACTCCTTTTTCAATTCCTCCTTCATTCGAGGGAATCCGCTTATGTCCAATGATTGCAATTTTCACCTGTCCTTTCTCCCCCTCATGTTTTCATCACTCTGTCAATCAGAGCTTCCCACTGACTGCAGATCGTTTCCACCGAATACGTCTCTCTGACCTGTCTCGCCTTTTCCCCCAGCCTGGAGGCATACTCCGGGTCGCCAATCAGCTGGAGCATGGCCTCTGCCAGTGCCTTCCTGTCTCCTACCGGTGTCAGAAGCCCGTTTACTCCATTCTGAATCACTTGTCTGGCTCCTCCGGCGGGACAGTCTGTGCAGATACAGGGCAGGCCCAGAGCCATTGCCTCCAGCATAGAATTGGAGATTCCCTCAAAATCCGAGGAACAGACAAACATGGCTGCCTCCCGAATCTCTTCGTGGACTGTGGCAGAGAAGGGAACCAACTCTGCCTGGCTCTCCAACCTCAGTTCTTTTATGAGGCCATTCAGATATTCTCGCTGGCTTCCATTTCCAAAGATCGTAAGGCGGTACTCCTCTGTCACATCGCACACAACCCGAAATGCCTGTAAAAGCAAGGGTAAATTTTTCTGAGGCTCCAAGCGGCAGAAATTGACAATCCATTTTTTGCGCTGTCCCTCATAGGGCTTTGGAATCCCATTCATAACCGGATTGGGGATGACCAAACTTTTCTTTTGGATTGCTTTCCCAAAATAGTCTCTCTCCTCCTCTGTCTGAAAAACCACTGCGTCGGCTCCTCTGAAAAAAAAACGGCTCTCCCATCGCGCCACAACATGATGATCGTATTCCGCCTTGGGATCGTTTCTCTGGGAGAGAATCAACCGGCTGGAAGAACAGGTCCGGTAAAGCCATGTATAGTCATATCCGCGAAACAGAGCCAATACCAACTCAATCTGATTCTCCTTACAGTATCTCATAAATGCCCTGATCCGCTTCCCATGCTTCAAGATCACATTCTTTGAGTAGGGGAGCTGGTGACAGCGTATCCCTTCCTCCAACGGATAGGTTCCGTTTCCGTCATAGTACAGTATGGATACCTGATGCCCCCGCCTCTTCAGATACCCAGCCAGGACAACCGATACCCGCTGGGCGCCTCCTCTCCCGATTTTAGTGACCACGATGGCAATCTTCATAACATACTCCTTATTCGTTCTGATTCCATTCTATATCCAGAGGCACAGACGGCAGTATGCCTGGTAGTCATACTGCATCAGTGCCTGATACAGCTTCTTTTCTCCTCCGGACAACTCTTCTCCTGAACACGATGGGAATTCCGCAGGCACCAGTTCTGCCATCCAGTAGAAAACCTGCCTCCTTATCTCTTCCCTGATCCCGCCTTCCCTCTGGAAGTTTAAGGCAAGCTGCTTTAAAAAGCAGCGCAGGTAATGCTCATCATTGGAAAATCCCAGGGTCTTTCTATCTTTTAGCATCTGGTAGGTAATCCACGTGGAATCCAGGCTTTTCGGCTTTCCATAGTAGCTGTTGGAAATACTTCCGGCCCGCAGGCGGTACACATACACAGTCTCCGGAATCCCATAGATTGTTTTCGCTTTTGGGTAGACCAGATGCTTCATGACCGTGTCCTCAAACCAATAACCAGGGGGAAACTGAATCCCCTGGAACAATGACCGGCGAAATAACTTTCCCCAGACCATTCCATTTATATCATAGCAGTTGCCTACTCTTCCCACAGGCCCTTTCATCTTCCTGTTCAAGCCATATTTATCGTAGTAGTAGTAAGAACTGCCTGCCACAACATCCGCCTCATGCCGGTACGCAGCCTGCAATAACGTCTCCACCATATCTGGTTTCACATAATCATCGGAGTCTACAAATGCAACATACTCTGCGTCTGCCAAGTCAAGCCCCCGGTTCCTTGCACCGGAAAAACCGGTATTTTCCTGGTGAACCAGAAGAATCCTCTCATCCGAAAGCAAGTCCTGTATCTGCTCAATGCTTTTGTCTTGTGTTCCATCATTGATGATGATGACCTGATACGGATATCCAGTCTGTTGATTTAACAGAGAGCAGATACACGGCCTGATATACGCTTCCACGTTGAAAACCGGAACAATGACAGCCACCTGAAACCTTGGTTCTCCTTTTATCCCTTCTCTCTCCCGATGCAAAACAGCGGACGTACCTGGAAATGGTGAAAAGCTGTTTAAAACCGATACATCGGCCTCCTGTCTCTTGCAATTGCTTCTTACAGAAAGAAAGCCCAGAACCATCTGGTTGATCCCCAGGCGCTTGATTCCCCGCACCAGCCTTCTATTCATAGGCCATCCTCTCCTTTTTCTCCTCTCTCTGCAAAGCATAGGACAGAATAACAACTGCAAGGGCCAGCCCTGCATTGAAACGATAGTACATATTTTCTGTCATATAGCAGGTATAGCAGTATCCCAGAGCTACCAAGGCAAAGATCCCGCACTGTATATCTACCTGTTCCATGAACATCTTGATTCTCCAATGAAAAAATGACCACAGCCACAGGACAAATCCAAACATTCCAAGTTCAATATACTGCCGCAGGATATCATTGTGAATATCTCCCCGTCCGCTGCCTCCCACTTTGATCAGTCCTTTGGAGATGGAATAGGATACATATCCCAGACCTCTTCCCCAGAATGTGACGCTGAAATCATAGTATTGGCGCATAACGCCATAGATCTCACTGCGCCCCATGGTATTGATTCCAAACCGCTCCGCCAGGATATCAACGATATTGTAGGAGAGCAGCCAGATATATAAAATTCCGCCTGCAACCATAGCGATTCCAACAAAAATGGCAAAGGCCTTTTTCCCGGCCTGGTTGAACCGTCCAGCAATCAGGATCAGGCCAAGGCCCACAGCCATACCAAGGATGCCGCTTCTCTTAAATCCTGATAAGAAAAGCAGACCCGCAGGCAGGAGAAAGAAACGGCTTTTTTTATTCTCCTTAAGGGTAAAAACCAGATAGAGGAAAAAAATTCCCATTCCGTGTGCATAAGCAATCCGCTCCAATTTCGTCATGAGAGGACCAGTCTCTTTGGCCGCTGTCGCAATCAAGCGCCAATATTCATACAATACCTGACCTGCCCCGCCCTCCTTTATTAACTCCAGAAAAAAAAGGGCATATGCAGCAAAAAGAGCTGTCAGCTGATAATAGAT
>JAETTS010000163.1 GCA_021769025.1 Enterocloster bolteae | reverse complement strand
TAAATAATCATAATGGGTCCTAATGCGCAAAGACCATGGCATCCGGTCTGAACTACGGATACCTCTTCGGAAAGACCGGTTTTCTCAATCTCGGCCTTTAATGTTTCCATAATCTGCTGGCTTCCGGAGGAAGTACATCCTGTTCCACCGCAAACCAATACATGTGAACGATACATCTGGGCTCCTCCTTATTTAATGTCTGTTGAACTTAAGGTGTAGTCATCAACTACATGACCGCCGATGAGATGACGCTCTACGATTTCTTCTGCCTTATCCGGGGTCATCTTAATGTAAGTCACCTTTGGTTTGCCTGGTTCCATAACTTCCACGATAGGCTCATACTGGCACAAGCCGATGCATCCGGTCTGAGTCACGGAAATCTTGTCTGTCAGGTTCTTTTCCTGAACCAGGTTGGATAATTTGGTTAAAACCGGCCTTGCACCGCTGGCAATGCCACAGGTAGCCATGCCCACAACCACACGGGTATGGGTATGATCCTCGCCTCGCATGCTTACCTGGCTCTGCATTCTTTCGCGGATTGCCTTTAACTCTTCAAGAGATTTCATAAAATTTACCTCCAATTCTGGTGCCTAATACTGGGCACCGCCGTCAGTTTCCAATTTATTCTCGTTAAGAAATTCCAGGATATAAGCAGAAATTTCAGGAGTATCGAAAGAAATGTCTCCTAAAATCGCCTTGAATTCCCGTGTATCCATGGTAAAGGACTTGTCGTTGTAACGGTAGGAGTACACGAAATCGGTATCCGGATGGTAGACCACCAGGGTATGAATCGTGGTACTTATGTCTCCCAGCGGCATACGGTCGATATGGGATAAGGTAAATGTGGCTGTCACCGTGGTGCCTGTGCCTACGGCAGAATCAATCCGGAAGCTTCCCCCGGTGCTTTCCGCTGCATACTTAAAAAACGGGACTCCCAAGCCTACTTTCCTTGTGGTGCGGCTTGTGAAAAATGGATCGGTGACCCGCTCTACCTGTTCCGGCGTCATACCACAGCCGTTGTCCTCGATGGACACAGTCAGCTGATCTGCGCCAAAATCGGCATCCACTGTGATGGTTACCAGGGTGGCGCCTGCCTTTGTGGAATTCTCCGCTACATCTAATATATTCAGGGAAATCTCAGTCATCATAGTACTATGTACCTGCTTTATTTGTATTTTGCAAGAATACCTGGAATGTCGTCAGGCACCAGCCTTCCATAGACTTCATCGTTGATCATCATAACCGGTGCCAGTCCGCATGCTCCTACGCAGCGGCAGGAATCCAGGGAGAAACGTCCGTCTGGGGTACACTCTCCGTTGGTGATTCCCAAAAGCTCTTCCAATTTACTGAAAATGGCTCCGGAACCTTTTACATAACAAGCGGTTCCAAGGCAGACGGAAATCTGATATTTTCCTTTGGGCTGTAAAGCAAACTGGGAATAAAATGTGGAAACACCATAAATTTTTTCCAGCGGAATACCGGTTTCATCAGATATCATGGTCTGTACTTCAATGGGAAGATAGCCGTAAATCTCCTGTGCCTGCTGCATGATAGGCATCAGCGCACCTTTGGTGTCTTTCAGCTCGGCAATTACTTTTTTCAGGGCAGCTTCCTGCTCTGGTGTGCCGCTGAAAGGTACACTTTCTTTTTTGCAAGCCATGTTAAACCCTCCTCTTTGTCATGCTTATGCAATATATAAGCCATTTTATCATGTTATTGACAAAAAATCCACAAAAAAGATGAAATAAGTTTAAAAAGTTCTTTGGTAATTCCTGTTAAATTAGTTGAATATTCACAAAAGCAATGGTATTCTTATAATATAAGGAAAATATCGTTACCGTTCCGTTTTAATGTCATTTGCGTGAAAGGTTAGGGGGATAAATGACATTGGTTCAGTCCGGGGCGGCGAATGTGAGAAAGGAGGGGCTTTATGACAGTAAAGGATGCAATGGATGTGCTGGGAGCCAGAGTTTTAGTGGGAGAGGAGCATTTGGATAGGGAGGTGCGCAGCGCCTGCGGTTCGGATATGATGAGTGATGTGCTGGCATTTTCCAAGGATCATTCCATTCTGCTAACAGGCTTGTGCAATCCCCAGGTGATCCGGACTGCGGAAATGCTGGACATCGTGTGCATTATATTTGTCAGAGGGAAGAAACCGGATGCCACGATTCTTGATATGGCAAGGGAGCGGGATCTGGTGGTGCTGGAGACCGGGCATCGTATGTTTTCTTCCTGTGGGTTGCTTTACCAGGCCGGGCTTAACGGAGGTGCATTTTAATGGCAGATGTGATTACCTTAAATTATGAGATTTCCCCGGATGATTTTACCAGGGCTGGGGAAGCCAGCAGCGATGTAAAAAGCAAATTAAAACAGTTGGGAGTTTCGCCGGAAGCTATCCGTAAGGTATCCATCGCTATGTATGAGGGTGAAATTAACATGGTTATCCATGCCCAGGGAGGAAAGATTACCGTGGAGATATCCCCGGAGAGCATCGTGATGATCCTGGCAGACAAGGGGCCTGGGATTCCGGATATCGACAAGGCGATGCAGGCCGGATGGTCTACGGCACCGGATGAGGTGCGGTCCCTGGGATTCGGAGCTGGCATGGGGCTGCCCAATATGAAGAAGTATTCGGATGAGATGGAAGTGAAGACAGAACTGGGAGTGGGAACTACAGTTACAATGGTGGTGAAGTATTAGCAAGAGGGAGGCGGATCGATGGATAAGTTTTATCATTCAGTGAGATTGGACGCGGCGCTTTGCAAGGGATGTATCAACTGCATAAAGCGGTGCCCTACCCAGGCCATCCGTGTCCGCAATGGAAAGGCACAGATTAACAGTAAATTCTGTATCGATTGTGGGGAGTGTATCCGTATCTGTCCGCATCATGCCAAAATAGCTACCTATGACAAGATGGATGTGTTAAAGAAATATGAGTATACCGTGGCGCTCCCTGCGCCCTCTCTGTACAGCCAGTTCAATAATCTTGAGGATGTGAATATTGTCTTAAACGCATTGAAGCTTATGGGATTTTCCGATGTGTTTGAGGTGAGCGGAGCGGCGGAGGTAGTCTCAGATGCCACCAGGCTGTATATTGCGGCCCATGACGACATCCTGCCTTTGATCAGCACGGCATGCCCGTCGGTGGTACGCCTTATACGAGTGCGTTTCCCCAATCTGATTCCGCATCTTCTGCCGTTAAATCCACCCATTGAGGTGGCAGCCTGTATGGCGGCGGAGAAGGCTATGAAGGAGACCGGATTGCCAAGAGAGAAGATTGGGATCGTGTTTATTTCCCCTTGTCCCTCGAAGGTGACATATGTAAAATCGCCGTTGGGGACAGAGAAGAGCCAGGTGGATCATGTTTTGGCGATCAAGGATGTCTATCCTCAGCTTCTGGCTTATATGAAGGCTGTGGGTGATAATGCAGAGGATATCAGTACCTCAGGGAAGATCGGCATCAGCTGGGGACGCAGCGGCGGAGAGGCCAGCGGTCTGTTCTCAGAGAATTACCTGGCGGCTGACGGGATTGAGAATGTGATACGGGTGCTGGAGGATCTGGAAGATCAGAAGTTTGCCAACCTGGAGTTTGTGGAGTTAAATGCCTGCAACGGTGGCTGTGTAGGCGGGGTTCTGACTGTGGAGAATCCGTATGTGGCGGAAGTGAAGTTAAAGAGGCTTCGCAAATATATGCCGGTGGCAAGAAGTCATATGAAAAAAGCGGACGAGGAGTATGTACCATGGACCACGGATGTTCAGTTTGAACCGGTATTCCGCCTGGGAGAGACGATGATGGAAAGCTTCTCCCGATTGGAGAGGGTGGAACGGCTGTGCAAGAAGCTGCCTGGGCTGGACTGTGGTTCCTGCGGGGCTCCTACATGTAAGGCGCTGGCCGAGGATATTGTCCGGGGAGAGGCCAGTGAGAGAGACTGTATCTATTATCTGAGAGAAAGCCTGCACAATCTGTCCCAGGAGATTTCCGGGCTGACGGAAGATCTGACAGACCAGGAGAAGGATGGAGCCGGAACCTTGAATCTCTTGAAAGATTATATCAAGAGGATATCCGGGGAGATGACCTCGCTGGATAATAAGGGGAATCAATAATACAGGCATGGAAGCAACATAGGTCTGCGGAATTTGAACGGTTATATCTGGATGATTCATGGATGGAGAGAACAGGGAGGAGAGGCAAGTGACAGTAAAAGAATTGATGGATAAGCAGATATTCCATATCGTCAATGTCGGGGAGGAGACAGACCGGCAGGTGACAGGAGTATTCTGCTGTGATCTTTTAAGTATTGCTATGGGTAGAGCACCGGCAGACGGCGCATGGGTGACGGTGATGGGCAATGTGAATACCATAGCAGTGGCTACGCTGGCAGATGTGTCCTGCGTGATTATGGCGGAGGGAGCAGTGCTGGATGAGGTAGCCAGGGCGAAAGCCAAGGAACAGGGGGTTACGGTGCTGGCTACTGAGGAGCCGGTATTTGAGGCGGCCCTGAAGGTTCACCAGGAGATTCATGGCTGAACTTTATTATGATCTTCACATTCATTCCTGCCTCTCCCCATGCGGAGACGATGATATGACACCCAATAATATTGTGGGCATGTCGGTGATCAAGGGGTTGGATGTGATTGCGGTGACGGATCATAATTCCTGCAAGAATTGTCCGGCGGTGATGGCGGCGGCTAAAGAATATGGAATTTTGGCGATTCCAGGGATGGAGATCAATACCTCGGAGGAGGTTCATGCAGTTTGTCTGTTTGAGGAATTGAAAGCGGCTATGGAGTTTGACGCTTATGTGTATGAGAGGCTCATTCCGTTTCCCAATAAAGAGGAGGTCTTCGGGAAGCAGCAGATTTACGATGCGTCGGACCGGGTGTGCGGGACAGTGCCCAATCTCCTCATCAATGCGTCGGATATTTCGTTTGAAGGGTTGTGGGAATTGGTGCGTGGGTATGGGGGCGTGATGTTTCCGGCCCATGTGGATAAGATGGCTAACAGCCTGATTGCGAACCTGGGATTTATCCCGCCGGACAGCCAGTTTGTTACGGCGGAGGTGAAGGATCTGGGAAACTTGCATCGCCTTAAAAGGGAGAATCCTTATCTGGAGAGGTGCAGGATTATCAGTAATTCAGATGCCCATTATCTGGAGCATATTCATGAGCCGGAACTTACGCTGCATGTGGAGGAGAAGAGTGTGGGAGCGGTGATTGAGGCGCTTTTGAATGGGGTGGCAGGCTAATTTACTGGAAAGGGAGATTGTACAAATGAAGTATGATTTTACGTCTATATTGGAGCGGCATGGGAAGGATGCGATTGCAGTTGACGGACTGGGAATAGGGTTTGCTCCGCAGCCGCCGAAGGATGGGTTTGACGCGATTCCCATGTGGGTGGCAGATATGAATTTTCCTACAGTGCCTACGATTCAGGGGGCAATTATTGAGAGAGTGAACCATCCGGCTTTTGGATACTTTTCTCCTTCGGAGGAATATTTTGATTCCATTATCCGGTGGCATAAGGAACGGAATGGGGTTGTGGGGCTTAAAAAGGAACACATTGGGTATGAGAATGGGGTGCTGGGAGGTGTGATCTCAGCATTGACGGCGTTCGCGGCTCCAGGGGACGGAGTGCTTTTACATAGCCCTACCTATATCGGGTTTACGGGAAGTATTGAGAATAATGGGTTCAAGATTGTCCATACGCCTCTTAAGAAGGACGAAGCCGGGGTATGGCGGATGGATTTTGAGGATATGGATGCCAAGCTAAAGGCCAATAAGATCCATGTGGCGGTGTTCTGCAGTCCTCACAATCCCTGTGGAAGAGTGTGGGAGAAGTGGGAAGTGGAGAAGGCTATGGAGGTTTATAAGGCCAATGACTGTGTAGTGATCTCCGATGAGATATGGTCGGATATTATTATGCCGGGGTATCACCATGTTCCGACTCAGTCCGTCAGCGAGGATGCGAGAAACAGGACGGTGGCTTTGTATGCGCCCAGCAAGACCTTTAATCTGGCAGGGTTGATTGGCAGCTATCATATTATTTATAATGAGTATCTGAGGGACCGGGTCACGGCCAAGGGAGACAAGCCCCACTATAACAGTATGAATGTGCTGTCCATGCATGCTTTGATTGGCGCGTATAAGCCGGAAGGGCATCAGT
>JAETTS010000162.1 GCA_021769025.1 Enterocloster bolteae | reverse complement strand
CCGTTTTTATATTCACTCATTTTTTGTAATCTCCTTTGGATTAATATTTTTCGGTTCAATCGGCTGCCGTTCCGGTTTCGGCAAATAAAAAACCGGAAGCTTCATCACAAGCTCCCGGGCAAATGGCATACGATATGCTGACAGATCAATCAAGCATGGTATCGAGGCAGTCAGCTATGCTGCAATCTGCGCATAACTGTACCCCAGCCATATAATATGCCCGGGAATTCCGCATTCGACAACACATGACAGTATTAACTTTGAAGGTATATAATCTGGTCATTGCTCTCGCCTCCTTTCCTGATGATCAACTCAAAACTGATGCGCTTATAGTATCACCAATCGCCTACTATGTCAATAGGTAATATGGGAAATTTTTAATAATTATTGATTTACCTATTCACCCCGCTGTATAATAGGCATAAATCACAGAAAGGACGGTGTATGGTATGATTTCAACAAAAGGACGCTATGCTCTTCGTGTCATGATAGATCTGGCAGAACATGGTGGTGAAGGATACATTCCTTTGAAAGAAGTGGCAGAGCGACAGGAAATCTCTAAAAAATACCTAGAGATTATTGTAAAAGAGCTTATCAAAGGAAAGATGCTGATCGGGCTTGGAGGACGTGGGGGCGGGTACAAACTTTGCCGTCAGCCGGAAGAATATTCTGTGGGTGAGATATTGGAATTAATGGAGGGCTCGCTTGCTACTGTTGTATGTCTTTCCAAGAACGCCAAACCCTGCAGCAGGGCCGCCACATGTAAAACCCTTCCCATGTGGGCAGAGTTTGATAAAATGGTGCATGATTATTTTTATGGAAAAACACTGGAGGATTTGTTATAAATTTACGTTTATAAAAGCTGGGTGGGATGAGGTATGTTTCGGAATTGTATACCTATTGCCCATATTATTAGTTAGCTTTTTTAGGAATCGGCATGATTATCTTGTGGATCACATCCGTAGATATGTGGAAAACATTGCAGACAGTGCATGGATTGATGATGATTTTTCTATTCTCTTTTTCATTGATTCAATCTGCTGAAACAGGCCGAGGCAATTGGGTAGAAGCTCACATCACATCCCCTAAAAATCTCCTGAGTCATCCAGCACAACAGGCCCGTCCACCGAATATCCCTCTGTTTCGATCCAGTTCAAAATGGTTTCCTCAGTGGCCTTACATGCCAGCTTATTGAGCTTATCCGACTCCTTACGAAACACTCCCACAGTGGCTGCCTATCACGGAATAGGGAACCAGGACTCCACCCGCTCCTAATCCTCTTCAAACCAGACGACCATGGGATACTCCATGACATCCCATTCCTTCTCCACAATAGGCGAAACCGTCTCATTATGGGTATGGCAAGCAGCCACAAACAGCATGGTACCACAATCATCTCAGCGTAGATATCCAGCCCCACAGTAGATGTCTCCTTATCTGTGTTTCAGCGCCGTTCCGGAGTGAAGCTGTGCCCAGCTCCTTCCGCCTTCAAATATTATTTCTGCTATGGAGTCCATGTTTTCTTTGCCACGATCGCGAACGCTTTTTTCACAGGACAACCATCGAATTTGGATGGGCTGACCATATTCATACTTTCCAAAACGGCCAGTATGAACCTAAAAGCAATGGGCCTGAGCTTCGCTTACGGGCCCATCCTGGGCATGCAAGGGCTGCTGTGAGTTTTTCCAATGCTTTTTCTTCCAGCCCTCTTGATAACTGCATTATCATAGCAAAAACTCCTTAATCGTAATCCATCCAGCCCAGGCACCTTCCAAAGTGAAGTCACCAGAACGGATAGCATTGCAGATGCCCGCCCTTGGCGGATTCCTGGATCCTTTCTCTCTCTTCCCCAGCCCACATGCCATCATCTATTACGCCCAGTGCAAGCAGCTTTCTGACATCTACATGTCCCAGATAGGAGCAGCCGGCGCTGTAGTGCCCCCTCCAGTATTCCTGCTGCCAGCCGGAGTAATCGGGGAAGCAGTGGATGAGCTCGTCCAACTTGCCCGGGACCTCTACACTGGCATCCGTTGGATAATCATCCTGAAAGTTGCCCTTATACTGCCGGGCAGTCTGCCCACGGCAGTTGCAGACAACGCCCTCTTCGGACTCCTCAAAGGCCCCTGTGTCCATGGGGTCGGATGATACCGGAAGGAGGGCAGACCCATCTGGGCTCGCCGAGTTTTCTCGCTCTGCTTTCCTTTCGGCGTTTTAGTCTTGGGAAGAAAATAGTAATTGTCCCAGTTTTCCGCATAGCCCTTCAGCATGCCTAGCCGCTTGAGACTCTTCCGGTCAGAGCAATCCCCGATTTGTCAGAGCAGGTCGTAGGTGTCCTTTTTAAAGTCCAGCAGGTCGTACACACCCATCAGCACTTCCTTGTCTTGTTTATCCTCCGTCTGCTCCAACTCCTCCTTAAAGGCATAGAGGACGCATCCACTGTCCGGGCCTCCATCGGGCGCAACAGACTACTTTTTCCATTCGATGTATGATTCCGATATTCCCGCCTCCACCCCCCCCCCCATCAATCCCACCAGAAGTACCAGATGGTGGACCGCCGCAGGGTGTCGGCCAAGGCTCCAAGCTCTTCAAAATTCTGGTCCATATCCGGGCAGAATCCGTATTGCTCCACCGTCACCTCGCTGGCCTTCTCCTTTGGGACAGGTGCCGACAGGTTAAATTCCAGCTCATCGTGGGTCATGGCAGCCGGAATTGCTCCACACTGTTCAAACCAGTATTTTGTTACCGACATCAGCTCCGGTGTGTCGGGACACTCATTCCAATTTCCAAAGGACAGGTGCGCGAGAACCTCCCAAGGGTTCTCCACCGGAATCTTTGCCAGAATGAGGGGATGGGGCATATCGATATCCGAATCCCAATAGCTGGAGAAACGGCAATTATCATAGCCACCCTTCATCTCGCCCAGGACTTCTTCCTCCCAGTCCCTGTCATCATCATCGGCCTCATCCTTGCGTTGATCGATCAGTTCCTTCAGGACGGCCTTGCCGTCCTTCATAGGGGCGACAAGCATCTTCTTCCGGTATTCCGCCACCTTTTCCGGGTTAAAGCCATAGTCATCCTCCCCCTCGCTGGCCGGGGCGGAGTTCATGATAAGGCACTCCCACAGGGTTTCATCCACCTTCACCAGCAGGGGAAGAAATCCCTCCCGTACCCCAAGACGCCGGGCATAGCTGTATGCCGACATAATGGGGGCATCGTCCTTCATGGAGGGGAAATAGGTGCACTCACAATCCAGATAAGTCATCATGGCATTGGCCAGAGCAGAGGGTACAAGAGTGTCCTCATCAAAGTCCTGAATCTGCCAGTTTGTGAAGCGTTTTTCGATGCTCCTGGCCATACCCTGATAATAGTCCTCATCAAATGGGATGAACAGGTATTCCTCCTGCTGAAATTCATTGGAGTGATACTGGGACGGGCCGAAGTATCTTAGGGCGTAATCATCAATATCGCAAGGGAAATAGGGGCTGTCATTCTCCCCATAATAGTAGACAGCAACGGCTCTCCCTGTTTTGTTGAACAGAGGATCAAAGAGCTGGCCTTCCAGCTCATCCCGGATGAACGCCCTCAGATCCGCACCGCTGGGACTGACTTTCACTTGCTACACCACTGCGCCGTATTCCTCCAGAAACTTCTCCTCCATCAGGTCATTCTCCATGCACCAGCGCAGATAGATGGACATATGGTTATAAGCGTTAATTTCATCCACTGGCAGCTTCTTTAACCAGAGATTTCTAAGATGATAGGTCCCATCATCCATCGGTAACGCATAGTCCTCATCTTTGTCTTCTGGATTACGCTCAGAAGGCACATAGGAGAGCTTCAGGGTCATCTGATCCTCCGGCAAGGCCACGCCGGGGCTGCGGGTGATGGTGTGCTTATCGTCCGCCGAGAAGCCGATGGTTTCTCCGTCCTGGATCTCCACATCGTTCTCCAGCACATAGGAAACAATGTTTGCCAGGAAGTCCCGCAGATCGCCCAGCTCGGCATCGGAGCCCAGCACCTCCATCTCGTCCTTTCCGAACACCTCCATGCCGTAGGTATAGACGTTCATGCCATGCTCATCCCGATATAGGCCGAACCAGATCCAGTTGAAAATGGGCAGCCCGTCCTCCCGCATCATGTCAGCAAAATCCTCGTAGAACCTTGGCTCGAACACCACACCGCTGGTATAAACGCCGGTAGCGTATTTCTGGTGGCAGCAGGCGGCCACCAGCCTGGTGTAGAGCCTGCCCTTCTCCAGAACATCATCCTCCTTGCCAAGGACTGCCACCATGATGTGGGCTCTGTGCTTCCTGGCCGCTTCTACGGCCTCCGGCCACATGTAGTTATTTTCCGCATTGAGCTCCGCTTCTCCGCCTGGAATGGGATAAGTCATCAGACTGACAGCAGTAATCATGTTGCCCACATCAAATACCAGCGCATCGTCACGCTTGTCCTCATCCTCCTCTACAGTGATGTCCCATTTTTCTTTCATATCCCGGATGAACTGGTCCTTGTCCCATTTTCCCTTAGACATCAGGACAAAGCCGGCAAAGGCACCTTTACTGTTGGATCCATCTGCTTTCTCGTCCTCACCAGCATCGTCCTCCTCATCTTCATCCAGATCATAGACAGCCTCGTTTTCAAGTCCGCGGATGAACTCCCCGAAACTGTCTGCCAGATGGGTAATCTTATAGTCGTTCTCCTGATCCACATGGACCACCGCAGGTTCTCCCTGTGGGCCACAGTCCCGGTAGTCCAGGAATATCATATCGTGTCCGGTGCTGGGGCAGTCGCCAATGGCCACGCCGATGGCCGGATACTCCCACTCATCGATCATGAACGGGCTGCCAAGGCTTCCACAACGAGCGTAAGCTTTTTCCCATCCAATGCCGAATATGCCAGTGATGGCCACATGGTCCTCCGCCCAGCAGGTGGACTCATCGGTGAGATAGCAGGTGTTCACAGGCATCCCTCCGTTGTGCTGCTTCATCAGCCAGATGTAGGAGGCGGGCAGCTTATAGCCCAGTTTCTCCTCCTCTCTGACGATCAGCTCATCGGAAGGCGGTTCGCTGACATATGCCTTCAAGGCATACTCGTTATCGTCCCAGAAATTGTTGAGGTTAAAGCCCTCAAAAGGAGTATCCCCGTGCACGAACTTGGCTTTCTTTTTCCGGCTGCCCCGGCGTTTTTTCATCTCCGCTTTACACTCCCGGATTACCGCAGGGGCGTTTTCGTCCTCCGGGTCCAACTCTGCCCACCGCCGGGCATAAGGGAGGGCCTTTGCCTCATGACCGTGGAGATACTGATAGGCATAGGCCATGCGCATATTCCACTCCGCCTTGCCCTGTCCTTCTCCCCGGACAGCTTCCAGCACCTCGATGGCCCGAAGAAGCGCCTTGTCCCCCATATAGCGGGGAGTCCCCTCCTCATAATCCCCGATGATTGCGTAGTTTTCCAGCGTCCGAGCCAGGGCGTAGGCAGAGAGGTAGTCCCGCTGGTTCATACCATTTCTGGCACTGCTGCGAAATGTCTATGTCCTGTTTCTCCTTGTTTTTCATCTCCGGTCCTTCCTCCGGCTGGAACACACCGTTTCCATTCCGTGCGAAGGAGCAGGGAGCGTGCGTGGTCAGCAGAGAGATAACCTCTGGAGCATTGTGGCATACAAATTCAGAGTGTAAATAGCCGCGTTATTGGGATCGCCCATATAACCCTCTCTCATTCCCGGCGGTGAAGTGCCAGTCGCCATCCGGCTCCTTCCTGTAGCAGTAACCTATTTTACCTCCCTCCACCGTGATGCAATTTATGGCGATTTAGCCTTAGGAGCCCTCCCAGTCCGGGACCGACTTCACGTGGTATCTACGGTTGCTACCGGCGGACTCGTACATCTCCTTGAGTATCTCCTCGCAATCTTTTATTATTTCCACCATATCCTTGTCATCCACCAGACCACAGAGGTCATAGCCGAAAGGAGCTTTGGCAAAATATGAGAGAACCCTGGCCATGGCCTCGTGTTCCTCCGCCATGGCGGCAATACGGATACAGCGATAGTGCGTGTTATGTTCATCCGGAGCATGGAGAACCACATCGCCGCTGGCACTTCACTCCAGCAGGATGGCAGCCAAATCAGTAACTCGGTCAATAATGAAACCAAAATCAATCTCCATACCATTGG
>JAETTS010000161.1 GCA_021769025.1 Enterocloster bolteae | reverse complement strand
TTGTTTCTGCGTTCAAAGAAAAAATTCTGAAAATGCAGATTGGGCAGGAGACATATGATCAGACACCAAAGGCGGATGAAGGGGAGAACCTGGAAGGATTCCATTTCCTTGTGGCAGAGGACAATGAAGTCAATGCAGAAATTCTGTCTGAACTTTTGGACATTGAAGGGGCAACCTGTGAGATTGTGGAGAACGGACAGCTGGCAGCAGAGCGGTTTTATCGTGCTGATCCAGGGACATTTGACGCTATTTTGATGGATGTCCAGATGCCGGTTATGAATGGCTATGAGGCATCAAGAAAAATCAGGGCCATGAACAGAGAGGATGCAAAAGAGATAACGATCATTGCTATGACAGCCAATGCTTTTGCGGAGGATGTAAAGGATGCATTGGATGCGGGGATGAATGTTCATGTATCCAAACCCATTGATATGGAATTGTTAAAAAAGACTGTCAATCAGTATGTAAAGAAGAGGGAACCGTTATGAGAGAGAAGGAAAGGAAGCAGAAAAAAATAGTGGTGGCCAGTCTGGCAGCAATCACCATGTTTGTTTTTACAGCCTGTGCCTCCAACGCCAATCATGATCAAAACCTGGCCATAGATGATGGAAACGGAGAACGGGTGGTGAATCTGTTTGGCCCTATGGAAAAGTCCAAACCTAACGTAGAAAATCTTGCCAGAAGCGCATTCGATTTAACCGTAATCAAAGCGGAGGAAGCGTTGGATTTAACGATAGAATACAGAACGTATACGGCAGAGGATTACAAGGAGAAGACATATGACGATGTGGTTCTTGACCGGGTGCGCAGTGATATGGACGATCTTTATCTGATGAATCCGGACACCATAAAGATCCTGGGAGAGGAAGAGAGGCTGTATGATCTGTCTGGTCTTGACTGTGTAAAGAATTTGAGAGATGTGGTGTTAGCAGCCAATACAATCGACGGAAAGCTGGTGGCCATTCCCCAGGAGGTGGTGGCCTATGGCCTGTTTATCAACAAGGATATGTTTGACAGATATCAACTAAAGCTGCCCAATACTCCGGAAGAATTTTTGGAATGCTGCAAAGTATTTAAGGAAAACGGAATTGAGACCCCTATAGGAGCCAATCGCTGGTGGCTGGAGTGTTTTGTCTTTGCCCAGGCTTATGCTGATCTGTACAACGGGGGAAATATGGAGGCGGAGATTGAGGCGTTAAATAAAGGAGAGGCTAAATACAGTGACTATATGCGCCCTGGTTTTGAGTTTCTGAAGGAACTGATTGATAAGGGATACATCGATGCGGACACTGCCTATACCTATGAGGCCATTGAAGGGGAGGGACCGGATTTTATGGCTCAGAAGACGCCTATTGTCATGGCTTATTGGGGAGCAGCCAATTCGGAAACCGCTTATGGCAAGCCAGATTTTAATCTGCAGGTGATTGGATTCCCCAGCAGCCGGGGACAGATGCCGGTAATCCCCATCACTGGGTATGGAGTATCTGTCAATGCGGAGCATCTGGAGGACACCCTGGATGTTCTGGATGTGATCTTATCTGATGAGGCGCTCAAGCTGTATACGGAGAAGAACCGGGTGATTTCTCCCTCTAAGAATGTGGAGGTAGACTGTGTTCCGGCGCTGAGGCCATTGAATGACCGAATCAAGGAGAATGTGTATGTTCTTGCCACCAATGCCAATATGGATGTGGAGCAGTGGGGGAATACCTGTCTGATTGTAAGAGAATTGCTGAATGGAGCTTCGGTGGATGCGTGTATGGAGGAATTTGACAGGCTTCAGGAGGAGGCTTCAAAGTGACGGAGAATTTTCTTGACATTTACGGGAAAGATGGTTACAATAGTTAAGATAGTTGGAAGGAACCAACATAGATTTATAGCTGGCCGAAGCCAGATAAGGATAGGATGGTTATTGCTGTTTGAACTGGAAACTGGCGATAATTTATGAAGAGATAAAGTACCAGGAAGGTAATGGTATCCCTGAGGGATGCATTCGTTCTGGTACTTTTTTGTTTCACAGGAAATTGCGTCCTATGAAACAAAAACGCAGCCTTGGATGTGCAACAAGGTGTGGGCTTGTTCACTAAGCTCATTGCATTTGTAAAGTGAGCCAATGCCTTCCCGCAAAGGAAGATGGCTGCGGCACAAGTAGGGTGAGAATCTATGGTAAAGCAGAGAAGGAGATTGGTTATGGTAAAGGAGAATGTTATGATAGATACAAGGGGAGGCTCAGCTCAAGGAAAGATGTCGGTGAGAAACACATCCACAGAACATATGGTTCTGAGTGCTTTGTTTATGGCTTTGGGAATCATCATGCCGTTTTTGACAGGCCAGATTCCAGGGATTGGCAGCATGCTTTTGCCGATGCATCTCCCGGTGCTGGTCTGCGGATATGTGTGTGGCTGGAGATATGGTTTGATAACCGGTGCCATCGTGCCTGTCTTGCGCAGTATTTTATTCGGCATGCCGCCTATGATGCCTACAGCGGTCTGTATGGCATTTGAACTTGGGACTTATGGGGCTGTAGTAGGTATTTTATATAGGAAGCTTCCCAAAACCGCCTGGTCCCTTTACGTAAGCCTAATAGGGGCGATGGCAGCAGGCCGTCTGGTGTGGGGAATAGCTGGTATCGTGTTCTATGGCCTGTCTGGAAATGCGTTTTCGGTTTCCATCTTTTTGTCCGGTGCCTTTTTTAATGCAGTTCCGGGAATTATCTTGCAGATTGTTTTAATTCCTGCTATCATTATGGCATTAAAACGAACAAAGGTCATGGATTAGAGGATGAGAGAATACTTATTAAAGCAGATAGAACGGTATCCGCAGATGCAGGTGGAAGATGCGGTGAAACTTTTGTACCAAAGTGAATTTGGCGGTGGCCATATGATCAAGAACGCACAGGCCAGCTTAAAATGGCTGAAAGAGGAATGGCGGCAGGTAACATGTTGGCAAGTCCCTTGGGCAGAGAATGTGCCAGACTGTGAGGCGATCGGGGACGGAATGTGCCGGATGAATCTGAAGATTCTGGGGCAGGGGTTTTCACCGGAAACGCTGAATCAGATTTTTGTCCAGACGGCAGACCGAAAAATAGGAAAAAGGGATTCGTTTGAGCGCAAACTGGATATGCTGCTGGAATGCGGAGAAAAGGGATTGGTTCCATTCTCTGTGGAAGAGATCGAAGCATATTTAAACGAGTACAGAAGGCAGGGATATCCTCCTGTCAGCCACAGTGAGCGGTACCGCCTTTTATATCATCCTGCATACCGGGTTGCAGCAGAGTATTATACCAGATATTACGATGTATTCCTGCAAATCGACCGAATTCGGGTGGAGGCTGGGGACAGGCCGGTGGTAGTAGCGGTTGACGGGATGTGCGGAAGTGGAAAAAGTACATTGGGACGGATCTTAAGGGAGATATATGGGTGCCGTCTGTTCCACATGGATGATTATTTTCTTCAGCCTTGGCAGAGGACCCAGGAGCGGTTAAGCCAGCCTGGTGGCAACGTGGATTATGAAAGGTTCAAGAGTGAGGTGTTAGACCATATTTCAGACAGGAATGGACTTGCATACCGGCCGTATGACTGTGGAACCCAGACTTTGGGGGAAGAGATAAAGACCTCCTACCATTCCCTGAACATTGTAGAAGGCGTATACAGCCTCCATCCGTGGTTGGAGGAAGCATATGACCTTCGGTTTTTCTGCCGGGTCGGAAAAGAGGAGCAGACACGCCGGATTTTAAAGAGAGACGGGCCGGAGATGTTAA
Source organism: Enterocloster bolteae (assembly GCA_021769025.1). The sequence continues at coordinate 2,422 of JAETTS010000161.1, read as the reverse complement.
AACGTTTTCAGAGTCAATGGATTCCTATGGAGAATCGCTATTTTCAGGCGTTTCAGATTCCGGAAAATAGTGTGGAGATTTCTGTTGCATCATAATAGAGTGGGGATTAAAGTGCATCGGGATTTTGTATGTTTATCAAAAATTAATAAAATCATACCACTTTTTTAATAAGTTTTGACATTGTATTTTCCAGAAATCAGTGGTAGGATAGAGACGATATTCAGCAGTTGTCTTTGGACATTGCCTTTCAATTGTTAGGACAACTGCGGGATCGATATGTATGCTCAGAATCAGGTTCGTCAACCGTAGATTTTGAGAGTACAGGAACAGAATTAAGGAGGATAAGCATTATGAGTATCAAAATCAAAAAGAGCAGCAGAATTGTAAGCCTTATTATGGTTATGGTTCTTGCGCTTACGATGCTTCAGGGCTGTGGGGGTAAGCCGGCATCGACAGAAGAACTGCTGGCAGACATGCAGGAATTTACTACACCGGAAGGCTCCGCATCCATCTATTTAAACAAGGATTGGATTACAGAAGACGCAGGAAGTGAGACGTTCCTTGCAGCAGGAAGCAAAGACGGAAGAGAAGCCGTTATGCTGATGCAGATTCCGAAGAATATTGCCACGGTAGACAGCATGGAAGCTTGGCAGGATCTGGTGGAGAGCAGCTATGGCGTAACCGAGCCTGAGGCTGCAGACATTACAGAAGTAACAGGCTTAACCAATGTATCGTCATATACCTGCAAGGTAGAAGTTGACGGTGATAAAGGTGTCGGGTATCTGGTTTATGGTGAGTCTGATTATGCCTTCTATTCCATCGGTTTCATTGGCAACAGAATTACAGATAAGGTTAAGGCTTCCTTTGCCGCTTCTATTTCCAAGTTTACAGAGGTGGTTCCGGAAGTAGAGAATAATTTCTCTTCTGAGATGACTGACACCATCCGTTGGTTTAATGCATCTTATGCGGTTCTTACGGATCTGAACAACTGGGATTACAATCTGTTCGGAGGACTTCCGGCCAATGACGACAGTGCTGCCATTGAGCAGGAACTTTTGAAGAGCTGGTGGGATGTGACAGACAGGGCTTCTGCAGACAGCACCCTTGAGTGGATCTTAACAGAGGGACATCGGGCGGACTTTAAGGCCAATATGCAGACACTGACCGAGGATGGCTTTGGCGATGTGCCGGCAGAAGACAGAGTGTCAGTTTTGGTGGAGAGTTATGGTCTGAACAATGAAGATGCAGAAACTTATGCCAACGCATTTGACATGTATACCCAGTATGGGGAGACTGCCATTGATGGCTGGGATTACTGCCGTGCACTGAGCCTTATGGGGTACTACTATCTGGCTGGCTATTATACAGAGCAGGAAGCTTTGGATAAGTCTCTGGAGATTGCCCAGATGGCACAGCCTTTATTTGAGACATGGGATGATTTGATGGACAGTTATCTGAGAGGATACGAGTATTGGAACGGAGACAGTTCCGATGAGCGACGCGGAGTCTATGAGGATATCAAGACCAGAGAGGATAATCCTTATGGGGTAGACTTTAAGTTGGCTCTTACAAAAACCTGGTAAGGGTTTAAGAATGAATGGGATATAAAAGGATCATATGGATTGTGCAGGCTGCCGCAGGGATTTGCGGTAGCCTTTTTATTTCATAGGAAATTGCGTTCTATGATACAAAAAAGTGACCCCAGGATCGCACTGTGGCGGAACGGAATCCTATCGTTTAAGCGACCCGCCGCAGGCGGAGAATCCTGGGGAGCAGGATTCTTTTTTAACAAAGCGAAAATCAAAGGGGAAGCAGAGATTTGGTTTGATTTTCCTATCTAAACCTTGTATAATCATATCAATGACAGAAAAAAGGAGATAATATTGTGAAAAAAATATTGGATTGTATTGAGGCAGAGCTGGCACCTTGTTTTGAGGCATGTGGCTATGACCGGTCTTACGCCAGAGCCACCTTGTCTAACCGCCCGGATCTGTGTGAGTACCAGTGTAATGGCGCTATGGCGGCAGCTAAGGCCTATAAAAAGAAACCCATTGAGATTGCCGGTGAAGTGGCTCAAAAACTGTCCGGAAACCGTCTGTTTTCTGAAGTAAACGCACTCATGCCAGGGTTTATCAATATCCGATTACGGAATGAATATGTGGCGGACTATGTAAGCGGGATGCAGGCAGAGGAAAAGCTTGGCGTGGAGGAATGTGGAAAGCATGAGACCATTGTGGTAGATTATGGCGGAGCCAATGTGGCCAAGCCCCTTCATGTAGGGCACTTACGGTCAGCGATCATCGGTGAGAGCATCAAGCGGATCGGACGTTTTCTGGGATATCGGATGGTAGGGGATGTACATCTGGGTGACTGGGGGCTTCAGATGGGCCTGATCATCGAGGAACTTAGAGATCGGAGGCCA
>JAETTS010000160.1 GCA_021769025.1 Enterocloster bolteae | reverse complement strand
GCGCAATTGTACGCTTCGTCAAAATAGTAGCACTCCTCTCCAGGCATTTTTAGAAGAAAGGCACTGCCCTTTTCGACAATATGGGCCTTCTGCCCCATTTTCAGCGTTCCACTGCCCTTTAACGTATACTGAAATAAAAACGCAGGCTTCCTGGCTCGGTTGTCCCAATAGTATTTCCTACTGTTGCGGCTCTGTCTTCCCACAGCAAGGAGCCGCATAGCAGGACAACTTACATTTTCAAGAAAATGAAATCCATAATCTTCGCAAAAATCTCGCGGAGTATTGTACATAGGAATCAGACCTCATATTGAAGCAGATGTTGGTTTAAAAACATTGGGAGAGAATCCCTTAACGATAAGTCCCCGGATTTCCTTGAATAATCCCTCTGTTTTTAGTATACTTTTACCAGCTTTAAAAAGATACAACCTATTTATAAAGGAGCGTATTCCCCATGATCCACGAATTTTCCAGAACAGAGCGTTTAATCGGCCAAGATGCCTTAACCCGCCTTTCCTCTTCCACGGTCTTAGTCTTTGGTGTAGGTGGAGTCGGTTCCCATTGTATCGAAGCCCTGGCCCGCAGTGGTATCGGACATCTGATCTTAGTAGACCCAGATCCAGTCTCCATCACCAATATCAACCGCCAGTCCATCGCCTTTCACAGCACCGTCGGCCGTTACAAGACCCATGTGATGCGGGAGCGCATTCTGGATATCAACCCACAGGCTATTGTGGACACCTGGGAGACCTTTGTTCTTCCTGAAAATCTGGATACATTTTTTGGCAATCTTACCGGACCTGTGGATTATATCATCGATGCCATAGATACCGTTTCAGCCAAACTTGCCATTGCAAGTCTGGCTGATTCTCTTCAGATCCCTCTCATTGCCTCCATGGGCACAGGAAATAAGCTTCATCCTGAGGAGTTTGAGATCACAGACATTAACAATACCTCCGTCTGCCCTCTGTGCAAGGTCATGCGCCGGGAACTAAAGCGCCTGGGCATTCCCCGCTTAACCGTTCTCTATTCCAGGGAACAGCCCCTAAGGCCTTCTGCCTTAAGTGAGGAGGCGGCCGGTAAGCGTTCTGTCCCGGCCAGCATCTCGTTCGTTCCTCCTGTAGCCGGTCTTCTCATTGCCGGCCATGTGATCCGAACGCTTGCCGATATCTCTTGATATTCTGATAAACGGAATACATTGCAAACATTCAATCCTTACCGGCCAACTTAAACCTGCTACTTTGCCCACGTCCAGTTTCACTCACTGCCACTTAAGACTGCCACAGAAATCTCATAAATCCTTGCACCTGTCTGGCCCAATCCGCCTCGCAGTGCTGTCCTCCAGGCTGGCAATACACTTGAGCCACAGCCCCTTTTGACGTGATCCTCTTGGCCAAAAGCCGGTTCCTTTTCGAGATATAACTATTCTTATCCTCGTGTATATGATCGGTCACTCCCTGCACCTCCCTGGTGCCCCAGGACAGATAGACCCTGGTGTCAGGGCTGATGCTGCAGCATTTAAACTCATTATCCAGCTGGGACATACAGGGACTGATGGCACTGGACAGACAGGCTGCTTTGGAGAACCAATCATTATACCGGATCACTGCAAACAAAGCCATCAAACCTCCCATGCTGGATCCGGCAATCCCAGTGCATTCCCGAAACGGGTATGTACGGTAATCCTGATCAATCACTGGCTTTAGTTCCTCTGTCATCCACCGAACCGTAGCATCTCCTATCCCCTGTACCCGGCTTAGGAATCCCTTTGACACACGATAGGGGCAATACTCATTCAGCCGTTCCTCCCCTTCGTGGCCGCACTCAAGACCTACAATGATCATCGGCTTATTCCAGTGATCCAAAAACTCCTTCAGTCCCCAGCATGTTCCATACGTGGCATCCCCGTCATAAAACAGGTTATGGCCGTCAAAAAAATACATAACCGGATAATGCTCCTGTGTATAGTCGTAACTGTCAGGCAAATAGATATGAAGCCTGCGCATCTTCTGTGTTGGTGTAAACCAAATATCACGTTTTATAACCATAAACTATAGCCCCCACAATTCCTCTTTCGTTGTGGACACTGCATCCACTCCTGCGTCAAACGCTGCAATAATATCCTTCTTATCGGAAATCAAGCCGCCTGCCACCAGGGGGATATCCGTATAAGTCCGGATTACTTTCAAAATCTTTGGCATCACTCCCGGCATGATCTCCATGAAATCCGGCCGCAGCACTGCCAGCTGTTTTTTCGTTGTCTCAAGCGCAATGGAATCAATGAGAAAGGTTCTCTGTCCTGCAATCATTCCCAACTCCATAGCCCTTTTCACAAGAGGAGCTTTGGTACTGATGATCCCATCCGCCCGGGTATTCTGGTGGATAAAATCCACCACCACATCTTTAGAGCTTAAGCCGGATATCAAATCCGCATGGACAATGGCGATCTTCCCATGTTCCTTTAGCCGTTCCACAATACCAGCTATGGTGCAAATCGTTCCATACAGAATAAAAACCACCGGCGATTCCGTCTCTAACGCATGTTTTGCCCCCTCGTCATCCTTGACTGCTGTAATAATTGGAGAAATCTCAAATAAATCCCTGATTTCCACATTCCTGTGCCCCATTCCCTCCAAATCTCCTTTAATAACCAAAATAAACAACTACCTGATTATTTTACCACAATTTCCAAAAAATTTCCACCTTAAAAAACGTTCAGACAGCCTGCGGGAATCCCACAAACTGTCTGAACGGTAGTTACATCTCTTTTATGCTTCAGCCTGCCGCCTCCACATTCCTTGTAGCCACAATATCCACTCCTGTGCCGGCGCAATTCTTGATCACCACATCTCCGATGGCTATGGGAGCTTTGGCCTTTGTATGATGAATCTCATCCATGATCTCCATGATCTTTCCCTTGGGAATGTCATGTTCGGTCTTCACCGACACCATGGCCATAGTTCCTCCCTCAATCTTCACGCTGGAGGTCACAATTCTGGTAGGGCTTAACACTTCCTTCTTGGCATAGTCCTCGCCTCTGGGGCAGGTATTGCCACTTACTGTAATGTCTGTTCCTTCTATCTCTACGGTCATCGGGCATCCCATGGGGCATCCGATGCAAATCAACTCTCTACGTTCCATCATTCTCCCTCCGTGCAAATGGTGATCTTCTTTAAGTCAGGATACTTTGAAAAGCTGTCTTTCTTCAGTATTACCTGTTCCATCTCTCCAGGAGCCAATACTTTTTTCTTTCTCTTGGAAATCAACTGGTCATCATAGTAAACTGCAATGGAGCGGTTCTTGAACACGTCGCTGACACGGAACCGAACCACTACCATGTCCTTCATGTTGGCGACATCAAGGGTCTGAGGCACCGTATAGCGCACGCCGTTCTCTGCAAACAACGGAACCAGGTGGCTCTCCTTCTTCTCCTCTGCCTGCCCACCCTGTCTCTTCTGTACGTAGTGAGCCGCATTCTCTCCTGCCAGAGCCGCCTCCTCAGAGACGAAATCCACCAGGTCATGGACATGAAGCACATTGCCGCAGGCAAACACGCCCTCAGCACCGGTCTCCAGCCGGTCGTTTACATTGGGGCCGGAAGTGACACGGCTCATCTGGGCACCAGTTCCCTTGGTTAACTCGTTCTCCGGAATCAGGCCCACAGACAGAAGAAGGGTGTCACAGGAATAGTACTCCTCTGTTCCCGGAATGGGCTTTCTTCTCTCGTCCACCTCTGCGATGGTGATGCCTGTCACACGCTCTTTTCCGTGAATCTCCACAACCGTATGGCTTAACTTTAACGGAATGCCGTAGTCGTCCAGACACTGTACAATGTTTCTCTTAAGGCCTCCGGAATATGGCATAAGCTCTGCCACTACCTTCACCTTTGCCCCTTCCAGAGTCATTCTCCTGGCCATGATCAGTCCGATATCTCCGGAGCCTAAGATCACCACTTCCTTGCCTACCTGGAAGCCTTCCATATTGGTAAGGCGCTGGGCAGTACCTGCAGAATAGATTCCCGCCGGCCGGAAGCCTGGAATGTTCAGCGCACCTCTCGGCCTCTCCCGGCATCCCATAGCCAGGATAACTGCGCCTGCCTTGATGGTAACCAGACCCTCGTCCCGGTTAATGTAGGTGATCTCTTTCTCCTTGGTAATGTCCACTACAATGGTATTCAGGCGGTAAGGAATCTTCTCCTCCTCCACCATCTTGATAAAACGGCTGGCATACTCCGGGCCGGTCAGTTCTTCCTTGAATGTGTGGAGGCCGAATCCGTTATGTATGCACTGATTTAAGATTCCGCCCAACATATGGTCTCTCTCCAGGATCAGGATATCCTGAATTCCTGCTTTTCTGGCAGACACCGCTGCCGCCAGTCCTGCCGGACCGCCGCCGATAATTACAATATCATGCTCTCTCATCCCTCTGTCCTCCCATCTTGAATCAGAATCTCAGATCCTGGGCCGTTCTTGCAGATCGACTCCATAGGCCGCCCCAGCTCCCGCGCCAGAATCTCCATGGTTCTTGGCGTACAGAAACCGGCCTGGCATCTTCCCATGCCCTGGCGCACTCTTCTCTTCACACCATCTAAGGAGGTAGCGCCTAATGTCCTGCGGATGGAATCCACAATCTCACCTTCACTGACATTCTCGCAGCGGCAGACAATGGTTCCATAATCGGGACGTTCCTTGATCAGCTTGGCTCTCTCTTCAAAGCTTAGCTTGCTTACCTGAGGAATTCCTTTCCTTGTGGCAACAAAATCCGCCTTCTTTCCTGCCCCTGCCTTCTGGGCAATCACTTCTGCCAGATACACTCCGATCGCCGGTGCACTGGAAAGTCCAGGGGACTCGATTCCTGCTGCATCAAAGAATCCTTCGGCATCGCTTGCCTCTCCAATGATAAAATCATCGCCTGTCTCATGGGCACGAAGGCCTGAGAAGGATGTAATCACTTTATTGTAAGGGATATTCTTTACACTGTTGGCTGTCTTGGCAATCACATCAGCCAGTTCCTGCGCCGTAGTGGCCGTGTTCTCCTTGTCCTCCACGTCTACAGCGGTAGGCCCTAAAAGCAGGTTGCCGTGAACCGTAGGTGCAACCAGCACGCCTTTGCCGTACTTGCCGGGAAGCTGGAATATGGTATGGGAAACATGATCCCCTGCCTCATGATCCAGAAGGCAGTAATCACCTTTTCTCGGTATCAGCTGAAGCTTCTTCTCACTGACCATGTTGTGGAACACATCTGCGTATACTCCGGCTGCATTCACCACAAATCTGGAGGTGATATCCCCCTGATTGGTCTTCAATAAATATCCTCCGTCTATGGAAGAAATCTCCAGAACCTCTGTGTTCAACTTAAACTCAACCCCATTGTCACAGGCATTCTCAGCCAAAGCAATGGTTAAGCCGAAAGGACATACAATCCCGCCGGTGGGCGCATACAAAGCCGCAACCACCTGATCCGACAGATTCGGTTCCATGGCCCGCGCCTCGTCCCCACTGATGATCCGAAGGTCCGGTACCCCGTTGGCAACACCTTTCTCATATAAGGCATCCAATCCCGGACGGTCTTCCTCTGCAAAGCAAAGCACCATCGAGCCATTCCTCTGAAACTCAAAATCCAGTTCCTCTGATAAGCCCCCCATCATGGCATTGCCCTGAACATTAAACTTTGCCTTCAGGGAGCCAGGAACTGCATCGTATCCGGCATGAACAATGGCGCTGTTGGCCTTGGAGGTTCCGGAGCATACGTCTTCCGCTCGTTCCACCAGACATGCGCTTACTTCATACCTGGACAGTTCTCTGGCAATGGCGCATCCCGTTACGCCGCCGCCAACCACCACTACATCATAATTTAGTCTGCTCATAATCCTCTCCTATTCCCCTTGGATAAAAAAAGAGTAACGTAAATACAGAGAAATCTCTCCCTCTGTTCTTACCTTACTCTCTTATCACAAAGGTTTTTGTTATTCAACTGACACTGTTATCGTAACATTCTCAGGTTTAGATGTCAAGAAAAAAGTACATTTTTTTCCCTTTTTCTAACTCTTTCCCATAAAATCCCGTCCGCATTTCCGGCAGTGAATACTGATTTTTCCGTGGCCCCGGGGAATGCGCAGCTTTTGGCCGCAGTCCGGGCATTTAAAAATTTTGTATCTGCGTGCCTCTTCAAGGCGGGGTTTTA
>JAETTS010000159.1 GCA_021769025.1 Enterocloster bolteae | reverse complement strand
AGTTGGAAGGGTGGTAAAAAAAGAAGGGGATTACCTCACTCTGGTTATTGATGAGGAGAAGGAAGTGACCATGAGGATTGTGCTGTATGCAGTCAATCAGAAGATAGATAAATAAGTGATTGGAAGGCGGAACATTTGGTTAAGTGTTCCGCCTTTAATTGTCCCGTTTATTCCCCTGCTTTACCGCAATTATTTTAATCCCGTCTGTAAGTATCTTGAATATAAGCCAAAACTCTGCTGTGATATACTTTTTCCATGGACAGAATCCACAAAATAAATCACCTTATTTATATAAATATCACAAATGTGTATATAAGGCACAAAAATCGTTTGACATTAATATGGTGTGATGGTAACCTAATATTAAAGCACACGCTAAAAATACACCAAAATTAAAAAATAGGGGGAACTATTCACATGGACGCTGTTAAAGAAAAACGTTACTATGGTTGGTACATGGTCATGGTCAGTGCGATTATCTATGCGCTGGTTTATTCCACCACATCCACCGGATCCGTCTTTACAATTTCAATCACGCAGGAGCAAGGCTTCAGCCGGTCACTCTGGTCATCAAAGTCAATCTTTACCTGTATTGGTTCATTGATCAGCTGTTATATGAGCGGACGTCTGATCCAGAGATTCGGCCTAAAGCGCATCATGCTGATTTCCACAGCCGGAGTCGCATCCACATTTTTCATTCCGCTGATGTTTACGGATATCCGCCAGTATTATGTTCTGTCTGTTTACTCCAGCGCTACATGGTGCGCGGCCACCATCATGTCAGTACCAATCCTTATCAACCGGTGGTTCGGGCCTAAGAAAAAGGGCATTGCCATCAGTCTTGCCCTGGCAGGCTCCGGAGTGGGAAGCATGCTCATGTCGCCGTTGCTGAGTTATCTCTGTGAGAATTACGGCTGGAGAAAGACGTACATATTTGAAGGAGTCATGCTGCTTGTGGTTATGCTGCCCCTTATCTATTTCACGGTTGTGGAGTGTCCCCAGGAAAAGGGATATACGGAACGGCTGGGAGAAAAGGAAAGTACAGGCTCCGGTGCAAGCGCCGGGAAAACCGTGCTGACCGGCGTACCCTACAAGGAGGGAATCAAGAGCATTGTATTCTTCACGGTTGTGATGGGAATCATGCTGATTCAAATTTGCAATGCGTCCGTAACCAACCACCGCACCCCATATCTTACAGACCTTTTTAATGGTAATGCAGTAAAGGCAGCCAGCATTTCCGGAATCGCCATTGGTTCCCTTACCATAGGAAAGATCGTGCTGGGCTCACTTTGTGATAAGATTGGTGTGAAGAAAGGTCTTTTACTGGGCATGACATCCTATTTCTGCTGTTTGCTCATGCTGTTTTTATCCATATACAGTACAAACTTTATTTATCTGTACCTCATGTTCTTTTGTATCGGCGGTTCTGTGGGAACGATTGTCACGCCACTCATTGTTTCTACGGTATTCGGAGATAAGGACTATGGCCGTTACCTTGGCACAATCCAGAGCATCACGGCATTCGGAACACCTATCGGAAATATGTTTTCCGCCTATGTTTTCGATAAGACCGGCGGGTATTCCGGCGCGTGGATGGTGGTGTCCACAGCTGCGCTGATTGCCATTCCGATGATTTTTATAAGCATAGTGATTGCAAACCGCAAACGGGCAAAGCTTCCGGTTTCCATGAAGGAGGCAACCGTCTGACTGGCAAGGCGCCGGCACTGAGTGAATATAAACCTTAAAATGATATGGGAGAGACTAAAATGAACTACAATTATCTTGAGGAAGCATGCCAATTAAACGACGAGCTTGTTGCATACAGAAGATATCTGCATGCGAATCCGGAGCTGGGGCTTTCCCTTCCGGGTACAAAAGCCTATGTGATGAAGGCCCTCTCGGATTTCGGCTACCAGCCCCTTGAGTATGGGGAATCGGGTGTTGCCGTGCTGGCAGGAGGTAAAAAGCCGGGCAAGGTATTTCTCATCCGCGCGGATATGGACGCCCTTCCCATAGAGGAGGAATCCGGTGTGCCGTATGCTTCGCGGATAAAGGGACGCATGCACACATGCGGACATGACAACCATACCGCTATGCTGTTAGGCGCTGCAAAGCTTTTGAAACGCCATGAAGATGAGATTGAAGGGACGGTAAAAATACTGTTTCAGCCGGGGGAGGAGACACTTGAAGGGGCTAAGGCCATGATAGAGGCAGGAATCCTTGAAAATCCCCATGTGGATGCCGCGCTCATGTTTCATGATATTGCAGGCAGCCCTGTAAAGGAAGGGACCGTGGGTGTCTTTGGGCCGGGCGCGGTGTACGCCTCCTCCGGACGGTTTGAAATCCATATAAAGGGGGTGGGCGGTCATGGTGCAGCCCCTGACTGGACGCATAATCCCCTTGGAGCCATGTGCGCAATCTACCAGGGAATCCATGAAATCGTGGCGGAGCACCGGTCGCCCTTTGACAGCTGTACCATGACGGTGGGGAAAATGAGTGCAGGGGACAGCGCCAATATCATACCGGAAACAGCTATTATGCAGGGGACCATACGTACATTCAGCAAGCAGGTTGGAGAACGGCTGAGAAAGGACCTTGTAACCCTGGTGGAATATGTGGGGAAGGCCAAAGGTGTGACGGCAGAGGTTACCTTCGGCACTGCCTGTCCGCTCCTTGTGGTGGACAGCAACGTGCACAAGTCCTTTCTCTGTTCCATGAAGGAGATGTTTGGGGACGAGGCCTGGGATATGCGCACTGCATGGGGGGGAGCTTACAGCAAAAGCACAAGTGCCGAGGATTTTTCCTATATCGCCGAAAAGGTTCCTTCCGGCTTTGGCTGGATATTCCTTGGGGACAGCCGTCAGGGACGCAAGTGGGGATGTCATAATCCCAAGGTACAGTTTAATGATGCCTATCTTTACCGGGGCGCGGCTGCTTATACTAAGGCGGCAATGGATTGGCTGCTGGAAAATGCAGCGGCAGGAACGGTATCGGACTGTATCCGGCAGGCAGAAGAGACTCTTTATGAGATGGCCGGAAATTGATGGTGGATGTCCTTTGAAAGGTTGATTGTATGGATATAAAACAGCGTATAGAAGAAATATACCTGGAGCTGGTGGAGATCCGCAGGGATTTCCACCGCCATCCTGAACCTGGGTTTGAAGAAAAATGGACCAGTGCCCGTATCCGCGAACTGCTGGACGGATGGGGGATTTCCTACGAATATCCTGTAGCAGGCACGGGGATTGCAGCCATGATTCAGGGCAGCAGACCGGGCAGGGGAAACACGGTGGCCCTGCGGGCTGACATGGATGCCCTGCCGCTGACGGAGAATCCGGCCTGCCCGTACGGCTCCATGAATCCCGGCTTTATGCATGCCTGCGGCCATGATGCCCATGTGTCCATAGCTCTGGGTGCGGCCCGCATCCTGAGGGAATGTAAGGCAGAGTGGTCCGGGTGTGTGAAGTTCTTTTTCCAGCCCGCAGAGGAGACTACAGGAGGCGCACTTCCCATGGTGGAGGCTGGCTGTATGGAAGAACCTCATGTGGATTATGTCATAGGCCTGCATGTGATGCCAACCCATGAGTCAGGCGAAATTGAAATCCGCTACGGTGATTTAAATGCCTCTTCTGACCATATACACATAAAACTTCGTGGAAAAAGCTGTCATGGGGCTTATCCGGATACAGGGGTGGATGCCATTGTCATGGCTGCTGCTGTCATAAACAGCCTGCAGGTTCTGGTGAGCCGCTGTATTTCCCCGCTGGACAATGGGGTGCTCACAATAGGGACCATATGCGGCGGGACTGCCGGCAACATTGTTGCAGGGGAAGTGGAGATGACCGGCACCCTTAGAACCACAGACCGGATGGTGAGGCAGAATATCATTGACACCATGACCCGCATGGTAAAGTGCACCTGCCAGGCAATGGGAGGAAACGGCGAAGTCACGGTGACCCCGGGATATGCCGCCCTTATCAACACGGATCAGGTGGTGGATGTGCTGGTGGAAACAGCTTCTGACATCATTGGAGAGGAACATATCCACTGGAAGAAGTGTCCCAGCATGGGGGTGGAGGACTTTTCATTTTTCCTGGACAAGGCCAAGGGTGTCTTTTATCATCTGGGCTGCGCCAGCAGAAGGAAAAAGATCACGGCGCCCCTTCACAGCCAGGACTTTGATATGGATGAAACCTGTCTCAAGCTGGGGGTTGAAATGCAGACCAGGCTGGCCCTGCGGCTGTTGGAAAGAGAGGTGAATCCAGCCATATCAGGGTGAACGGCAAGTCCTGTTTCGTCAAAGAAGAGTCAGGGGATTCATGTACCTGGCTTTTTTGCTTGCTATTTGCCTGGCCGTATGCTATAAAAAAATGGACAGAATCATTTGAAAGGAACTGCGTGGTGATTAAACATGATGAAACTTGCGATTTTGGCAGCCCCTGGCCTGATTCCATATCTCTCAGACAAGCTTGAGTCCACAGGCCAGGCAGCGGGAGTAAAGCTTGATCTCTATGATTACGGGCATCTCTCCATGCTCCCTGAGCTTTACCCCAAGCTCAGGGACAAGTATGACGGATTTCTTTTGAGCGGACTTGTGGTGCAGACAGCCATACAGCGTTATTTCCCGGAGGATGACAAGCCGGTGGCTGCGTTCGATACTGAGCTTGAAGAGATATACCATGCGCTTCTGGACCTTTTGGACAGGGACAGAAGCCTTGACCTCACTAAGGTGGTGGTGGATATCTATCTGCAGGTGAATGAGAAGCACAACTGCAGGGCCTTGCTTGATATTAAGGATATGGATGCAGCAAGACAGAAAACCATGGATTATTGGAAAAATATCTCCCTTAAGGAGATTGAGGGACTGGGGGACAGGCTTTTTGCCCAGATTAAGAGACGCTGGGAGGCAGGGGAGATAACGTATGTGATATCCAGGAATTCCTCAGTCCAGCCAAAGCTGGCGGCCTGCGGCATTCCCCATACCTTCCTGTATCCGTCAGAGAAGCAGCTGCTCCGCACGGTTCACGGGCTCCTCAGGCAGATTACTGCCCAAAAAAGCGCAGATTATATGGCGGCCGCGGTGGTGGTGGCCAGGGAATCCGTGAAAGGGCTGGTGGAAGCAGACGAGGAGGAAGAGCTTCTGCTCCAGCAGGCGGTTCTGGACTATAAGAAGGAGACCCTTGCTGATTTCCAGATACAGAAGACCACAAACGGCCTGTTCCTTTTTACGAACCTGAAAACCGTCAGCCGTATGACCGGTAATTTCAGGCATTGCGGGTTGAGTCACTACCTGCAGAAGCGGCTGCGCTTTTGTACCTATGTTGCTTATGGGGTTGCGCCGGAGTTATCCACGGCAAAAAGCAGTGCCCTTGAGGCGCTCCGCGAGGGCGTTTACCGCAAAGCGGTTTATGCTGTGGTGGAGGATTCTCTTGTGGGTCCGCTCATGCCCGAGACAGAGCCGCTTAAACAGGTGCCCCTTGACGAGGATTTGATGGAAATTGCCGGGAAGGCAATGCTTGCTCCGGGGACGGTCCGCAAAATCAAGACCATCCTTGGGATCCGCGGGAATAACGAAATTACGGCGGCCGAGCTTGCCGAGCGTCTCAATGTAAAGATCCGCCATACAAACCATATCATAGAGAGGCTGACTACGGCAGGATATGCGGTACAGACAGGGATGAAATCCACAGGGACAAAGGGAAGGCCCACCCGTATATACCGGATTGATATATAGGTATCGGAATATGCTGCTGACCAAGCGTTTTCACTAAAAAACGTATATTGCCGAACTGAGTTTGTCAGGATATAATGCAGCGGCACCCCTTGCAAAGAAGGAAGGATCCGGTATCCACAATCTCCAGCACAGGTACCGGGACTGCCTTGTACATGTGGCGGCCTGTGAGGAGGTGCAGAAGTATCTGTGAAGTGTATCCTTTTCGGGAAACATAGCGTGTCTGTGGAAAAGAAAAATAAAAAACAGGATAGATTGTATAAAACACACAATACAGTTTGTGGAAAAAGTACAAAATATAGTTAAGATAGAACTGTCTATTGACATTTCAAACGTTTTAAATTATACTTTCAGTAAGAAATCCAGAAGGAGAGAGACTTGTATGACCATCAAAGATATTGCTAAAAATTTAAATGTCAGCTATTCCACTGTCTCTTTGTCCTTGAATAACGACCCCAGGGTCGCGGAGAAAAC
>JAETTS010000158.1 GCA_021769025.1 Enterocloster bolteae | reverse complement strand
CCATTGGAATCCATGTGACCAAATATAAGCTGATGGCGTTCTCCATATCAGCGGCATTGGCAGGAGTGGCAGGAGTTATGTATGCCCACAGCCTGTCTACCCTGGCGGCCACCTCCAATAACTTCGGATACAACAAATCCATCACCATCCTGGTGTTCGTGGTGTTAGGTGGCCTGGGCAATATCCGGGGCTCCATGATTGCGGCGGTGATCTTAACCGCTCTGCCAGAACTTCTAAGAGGACTGAACGACTACCGTATGTTGATTTATGCTATCGTCCTGATTGTGATGATGCTGTTTAACTCCAGCCCCAAAGCCATTGAACTGCGGGGAGTTCTGATGGAGAAGATCCGGCATAAAAAATCTGCTGCAAAGGAGGCCGCATAAATGGCAATGTTGGAAGTAAAGAATCTGGGCATTTCCTTCGGTGGTCTGAAGGCAGTGGACAATTTTAACGTGACTATAGAGAAGGGGCAGCTGTACGGCCTCATCGGACCTAACGGGGCCGGCAAGACCACGGTATTTAACTTATTGACTGGTGTCTATAAGCCAGATCATGGCTCCATTCTTCTGGACGGGGCCAATATTACCGGGAAGAAGACCATTGAGATCAATCAGGAGGGAATCGCCAGAACGTTTCAGAATATCCGTCTGTTTAAGGAATTAAGCGTTCTTGACAATGTTAAGGCAGGGCTTCACAACCATCATCCTTACTCTACCCTGGAGGGGATCTTTCGCCTGCCCAGGTATTTTAAGGTGGAGAAAGAGATGAATGAGAAGGCCATGGAACTTCTAAAGGTCTTTGACCTGGATAAGGAGCAGGATTACAAGGCATCCAACTTACCCTATGGCAAGCAGAGAAAGCTGGAGATCGCCAGAGCTCTTGCCACGGATCCCAAGCTTCTTCTGTTAGACGAGCCGGCTGCAGGCATGAACCCCAATGAGACGGCGGAACTGATGGAGACCATTCGGTTCGTGAGAGATAATTTTGACATGACCATCCTGCTGATTGAGCATGATATGAAGCTGGTGTCCGGTATCTGTGAGAAACTGACCGTGTTAAACTTCGGCCAGGTTTTGACTCAGGGAGACACATCGGATGTGCTCAATGACAAGCGGGTTATCACGGCTTATCTTGGAGAGTAGGAGGAGAGGACATTATGGCAATACTGGAAGTAAAGGATCTGGAAGTGTATTATGGTGTGATCCAGGCCATCAAGGGAATCTCTTTTGAAGTGAATGAGGGGGAGATCATTGCCCTCATTGGTGCCAACGGCGCAGGAAAGACCACAACCCTTCAGACCATCACCGGCCTGATTCCTGCGAAATCAGGGAAGATCTTCTATGAGGGAAAGGAGATCACCAGGATTCCAGGATACAAGCTGGTATCCATGGGGATCGCCCATGTGCCGGAGGGTCGGCGTGTATTTGCAGAGATGACCGTGCTTCAGAACCTGAAGATGGGTGCCTATACCAGGAAGGATAAGGCGGAGTTGGAAGAGACCCTTGAGACCATCTATAAACGGTTCCCGCGGCTGGAAGAGAGGAAGAATCAGCTGGCCGGAACCTTAAGTGGCGGCGAGCAGCAGATGCTTGCCATGGGAAGGGCTTTAATGTCACACCCCAGGCTGATTGTTATGGATGAGCCTTCCATGGGGCTTTCCCCCATCTATGTGAATGAGATCTTTGAGATTATTCAGGAGATCAACAAGTCAGGCACCACAGTACTGTTGGTGGAGCAAAACGCCAAGAAGGCACTTTCCATTGCCGATAAGGCCTATGTTCTGGAAACCGGGAATATTGTTTTAAGCGGCGATGCCAAGGAACTGATGAATGACGATTCGGTGAAGAAGGCTTATTTAAGCGAGTAGGAAGAATGCAGGTAACAAAACAGAGGACGGGCAGCATATAAGATTTTGAAAGCTGTCCGTCCTTTTGGCTCTGCTATTCTTTTATTTTGTCCAGTTCCGTAACATTTACACCAGCGGTTGCAAGAATGACTTTCAATTCCACATAGCGGTCGAACATCATCTTGTAGGTGCTTATATCGTTGTTCTCTTTTGCTGACAACATCCAGTTTTGCAACCGTGAAAACTCAACAACAGAATCTTTTATAATATCTGACATATTTGGCATTCCATCACCTCCGGTTTTAAAAACCATGTGGTTTCATTTGAGCTTATTTATTAATTAGTATATCATAGTTGAAACACAAAGTCACTATGAAAGTCTCGAATTCTTACAGTAGGACTGCGCACTTGCTGCGCTGTCCGTACAAGCGCCAAAATGCCCGCTTTTGGCATTTTGTGTGCATCCCCCGGAGGTTCATAGTAACCCCCTTTCATTTATCGTGGTGCCGGAAAAGCGGCATGGGGGTTTACTTTGAAAGCGTCCCCTTATGCCAGACCTTGTGCCAGAGACAATTGAAGCCTCTCTCCAGGCAGGCCTTTCACACAATTTATGCATATGGAAAACACCCCCCTGCATATACTTAATCAGCACAGCAAGGGGGTATTTTTATGGAACAGTTTTCTGTATATAAGGACATAAAAGCCAGAACAGGAGGAGAAATCTATCTGGGCGTGGTGGGGCCGGTTCGCACTGGCAAGTCCACGTTTATCAAGAGGTTCATGGAGCTTTTGGTGCTTCCGGCTATGGAAGACGAGCATTTAAGGAACCAGACCAGAGATGAGTTACCCCAGAGCTCCGGAGGGAAGACGATCATGACCACGGAGCCTAAGTTTATTCCCAAAGAGGCGGCAAAGCTGAAGCTGGATGACAGCATTGAAGCCAAGGTACGGTTGATTGACTGTGTAGGCTTCATGGTAGACGGGGCGGCAGGGCATATTGAGAACCAGCAGGAACGGCTGGTGAAGACGCCATGGTATGAGTACCAGATTCCCTTTACCAAGGCGGCGGAGATCGGAACCAGGAAAGTGATCACGGATCACTCCACCATCGGCGTTGTGGTGACTACAGACGGAACCATCGGAGACTTGAAGAGAGAGTCGTATATCCCTGCGGAGGAAAAGACGGTGGAGGAGTTGAAGGCCATAGGAAAGCCGTTTCTGGTTCTTTTAAATTCTACCAGGCCCTACTCGGAGGAGACAGAACGGCTGGCGGAGGAGATGGAGAAGACCTACGGCGTGACGGTTCTTCCTGTCAACTGCGAGCAGCTTAAAAAGGAAGATATTTTTCGGATCCTGGAACGGATTCTGAAGGAATTTCCTGTGACCCAGTTAAACTTCTTTGTCCCCAAATGGCTGGAGATTTTGTCGGCGGATCATTGGTTGAAAGCAGGGGTTATAGAGACCGTGAGAGAGATTCTGGGAAATGTGACCCAGATGAAGGACATTACAGAAAGCCTTTTGGATGTGGCTACAGATACCATACGGGGAATGAAAACAGACAAAATGGATCTGTCTGACGGCACAGTTTCCATCAATGTGGATGTAAACGACAATTATTATTATCAGATCCTAAGCGACTATGTGGGCCTTCCCATCGAGGGGGAATACCAGCTGATGCAGACCTTAAGCAGCCTTGCCAAGATGAAGCAGGAGTATGAGAAAGTGCAGAACGCCATCAGCCAGGTACGGCTGCGGGGCTACGGGGTGGTGACTCCGGAGCGGTCAGAAGTAATCCTGGATGAGCCACAGGTCATCAAGCACGGCAATAAATACGGGGTAAAGATGAAGGCGGAGGCTCCGTCCATCAACATGATCAAAGCCCATATCGAGACCGAGATCGCTCCCATTGTGGGAAGCCAGCAGCAGGCGGAGGATCTGATCACTTACATAAAACAGAATGCAAAGGAAAGCGAGGACGGGATCTGGAACACCAATATTTTCGGAAAGTCCATTCAGCAGATCGTGGAGGACGGGATTCAGGCCAAGGTATCCCAGGTGACGGAGGATTGCCAGATGAAGCTGCAGGATACCCTCCAGAAAATAATTAATGACAGTAATGGCGGTATGATTTGTATTATTATCTGATCTGTGATACAATGGAAGTATAAGCATTGGGAAACGGTGTACCAAAGACAGGGGAAAAAACACGAAGGAGGTATAATCTATGAAGCTAATGTTTATTGGGGCAGACCATGAGGTTACTGGCAGCTGTCATTATCTGGAATGCGGTGCCACCAAGCTTTTGGTTGACTGTGGTATGGAACAGGGATTGAATGTGTATGAGAATGCAGAACTGCCGGTCAGTTGCGGGGAGATTGACTATGTACTTTTAACCCATGCCCACATCGACCATGCAGGCCTGATCCCTCTGATCTACGCCAAGGGATTCAGAGGAAAGATCGTCACGACCATCGCCACCGGCGATCTGTGCAGGATTATGTTGAAGGATAGCGCCCACATTCAGGAGATGGAGGCGGAGTGGAAGAACCGAAAGGCCAGAAGAGCCGGCCTTCCGGAGGTTCCGCCGCTGTATACTGTAAATGACGCTGCCGGCGCTATCGAGCACCTGGAAGTCTACGAATATGATGAGAAGACGGCGTTAAACGATGACATTACTGTCCGCTTTACCAACGCCGGCCATCTGCTGGGGTCTGCCTCCATCGAGGTATGGTGTACAGAAGAAGGCTTGACGAAGAAGATCGTCTTTTCCGGTGACATCGGCAGCAAGAATAAGCCGCTGATTCGGGATCCGGAGTACATAAAGGAAGCAGACTATGTGGTGATGGAGAGCACCTACGGCAATCGGAAGCATGAGAGGAGAAAGGATTACACCGGGGAGTTAAGCCAGATCATTCAGGAGACCTTTGACCGGGGCGGCAATGTGGTGATCCCTGCATTTGCCGTAGGCAGAACCCAGGAACTTCTGTACTTCTTGAGAAAGATCAAGCTGGACCATATGGTGCAGGGGCATGACGGGTATGAGGTCTATGTGGACAGCCCGCTGGCTGTGGAGGCCACCCATGTGTTCAAGCAGAACCTGATCCGGTGCTATGCGGAGGAGACCAGGCAGCTTGTGGCCTGCGGCATCAACCCCATCGATTTCCCGGGGCTGAAGCTTTCTGTAACCAGCGAGGAATCTGTGGCAATCAACTTTGATCCCAAGCCAAAGGTGATCATCTCTGCTTCCGGCATGTGTGATGCAGGACGTATCCGCCACCATCTGAAGCATAATCTGTGGCGGAAGGAGTGTACGATTCTGTTCGCCGGATACCAGGCCGTCGCGACTCTGGGAAGAAGCCTGGTTGACGGAGCGGCTTCTGTGAAGCTGTTTGGCGAGTCCATTGACGTGGTTGCTCAGATAAAGACCCTTCAGGGAATCAGCGGCCATGCAGATGTGGATGGGCTTCTGGAGTGGATCCGGGCCTTTGAGAGGAAGCCGGAGATGACCTTTGTGGTTCATGGAGAGGATTCGGTCACCACGGAGTTTGCGGAGCGCTTAACAAAGGAAGAGAAGATTCCTGCAGTGGCGCCTTTTAGCGGATCCGTGTTTGACTTGGCAGCCGGACAGTGGCTGACTGTCACCGAGGGGATTCCGGTGGAGAAAGAGAAAGAGAGCCGGAGACGTGCAGATGGTGTATTTGCCCGTCTGGTTGCTGCATGTGACCGTCTTCGCCGCGTAATCTTCAACAATGAAGGCGGAGCCAACAAGGATCTGGCCAAGTTTACAGATCAGATCCATGCCCTCTGCGATAAGTGGGACAGATAAGCATCCCTTAAAATAAGATTGAGACAGGAGAAAAGCTTATGGGAACGGTACGTATCTTTACAGACGGCTCTGCCAGAGGGAACCCGGACGGCCCGGGGGGATATGGAGTGATCCTCCAGTACATAGACCAGAACGGAATCCTTCACGAAAAGGAACTGTCAGCAGGGTATGAGAGAACTACCAACAACCGGATGGAGCTGATGGCAGCAATTGTGGGACTGGAGGCGCTGAACCGTTCTTGTGAGGTGGAGTTGTATTCGGATTCCAAGTATCTGACAGATGCATTCAATCAGGGGTGGATCGACAACTGGGTGAAGAACAATTGGAAGAGAGGCAAAAGCGGGCCGGTAAAGAACATTGATCTGTGGAAGAGAATGCTAAAGGCTGTACAGCGGCATCGGGTTACCTTTTGCTGGGTGAAGGGACATGCCGGGCATCCGGAAAATGAGAGGTGCGACCAGCTGGCCACGGCAGCGGCGGATGGAGAAGAACTTCTGGTTGATGACGGAGTGTGATGCTTGTCACTGCAATGTGACGCTGTTTCTAAAAAGCGGTATTTGACAAAAAGCAGGTCCAGGCGGGCCTG
>JAETTS010000157.1 GCA_021769025.1 Enterocloster bolteae | reverse complement strand
GAGTTCACGACAGCCACAGACGGATTGGGGACGGAACCCTGGATTTTGACAGCTTCATGGCATGGGCCGGGGAATATACCCCTCAGGCTGACCTGGTAGTGGAGTACGGCATGGAGGCAGCGGATGACTGCCTGGGAATCGAAGCGGACGTGGAGCGTTTATTAAAAATATGAGTATGGATGGAGAAGTTAGAAGCCTGGGAAAAAGAAAAACAAAAAAACCGCTAATTTTTGGCGGTTTGATATGTGAAATGTAGACAAAAAGATGAAAAAATAAAATTTAATATTGACATTATTAAACGGGGAGTGTATATATAAGTTATAAATGATTGCGTAGTCATAAAATATGACGACGTAATCAATCGCGGTATAGGTGGTTATATGATAGATAAAAGAATGATAAAAAGCATTTCTTCGTTTGATGTGGCAAAGAGGGCCGGGGTATCCCAGTCTTCTGTATCCAGGGTCTTTAATGAAAAGTGGAATGACAGGATAAGCCATAAGACCAGGGAAAAGGTGCTGAAGGCTGCTGAAGAGCTTGGATATAGTCCCAATGCACTGGCCAGAGGTCTTAACTCCAACCGGACCGGGATAATCGGAGTTGTGTTGTCTGACACATATAACGTGTACTACTATGGCCTGCTTAATATCCTTACCAATCTTCTCCAGGAATATGGGCTGAGGGTAATGGTGTTCAACACGGCTCCGGACAGTGACATCAATCAGATACTCAGAAGGCTTTTGGAGTACTGTGTGGACGGTATCATCATCACCTCATCGGCCCTGACCCACAAGATATCCGGGGAGTGGAAAAAGAAGGGAATACCTCTTGTCCTTCTCAATGTATACAGTCCTAATACGGATATTAATATGGTATATTCCGACAATTACGGGGCCGGGGAGAGGGCGGCGAGATTTTTGCATGGATTAGGGATGCGGGAATTTGCATATGTTTCCGCGGAGGAAAGCTGTTATCTGAATCACGATGAGCGCCAGGAAGGTTTTCTGGGCGGCCTTAAACAATGCGGTATAACCCAGTGTATGATACAGGCAGGCGATTATTCGTATGAGTCCGGCTATCGGGCAGGCGACCGTATATTTGCCTCGGGACTGCCTGTGGAGGCAATCTTCTGCGCCAATGACCTGATGGCTCTGGGAGTCATGGACTGCGGACGGTTAAAGTATAAGTATGTGCCGGGTGAAGATTATTCTATTATGGGATTAGATGATACGTTTGCAGCATCTTTAAGGTCGTATTCCCTCACTGTGCTGCAGCAGCAGAATGACATTCTGTGCAAAGAGGCTGTCCGGGTCCTGATAGAGAATATGGAGAATCCGGAGATGCCCCCAGAGACGGTAGCGGTTCCTATGCAGCTGATTGTGAGGAATACTGTCCGTCATTAGAACAAATGGATGATTGACAGACATTAAATGTCAATCATTTATTTTACAGGAAAATGACTACGTATTCATTTTCCGCAGATATATTCTGATTAAACCTGATGGGAAGGGAGGGATAAGGGAAGGTCAAACCGGTAATTGGGGAATCAGTGAAGCAAATAATCGTAAATGTGTTGATGGAGAAAGGGGTTTAAAATGAAAAAAACAATGAAAAAGGTTATAACAATCAGTCTGGTAGGATTAGCTCTCGCGTTAACGGGCTGCGGTACAGAGAAACCAGCTGCTGCAAAGCAAGAGCAGGGAAGAGGGGAAGACGCTCCCTCGCCGTCCGGCGCTGAATCATCCAAGCTGGAAATCAGAATTGCCCATCAGGCAAATGAAAAAGAGGCCACCCATCAGGGGTTTCTGAAGTTTAAGGAAATTATTGAAGGGGAGGACGTGGGAATTGAGGTCAAAATATTTCCTAATGCGCAGGTAGTGGGATCCGACCGCGACAGTATCGAGGCCGTTACCCTGGGAGAGATTGATATGACTTCTGTGGCAGAGCTACAGTTTGCGCCGAATATTAAGGAGTTTTATGTATTTAACGCGGACTACCTGTTCGATGATTTAAAGGATGCCAAGGCGAAGCTGGACGGAGAGCAGGGGGATTTGCTGAAAAAGGCTGCTGACGATAAAAATATGGGCGTCAAAGTGGCTGCTTTCTTTGGAAGCTCAGGAAGGATATTCTGGAATAATGTAAGAGAAGTGAACACTCTGGCGGATTTCCAGGGAATTAAAAGCAGGGCGCCGGAGAATCCCATTAACATTGCGGAGCTGGAAGCACTGGGATGTATCCCTACACCTATGGCATGGAATGAGCTGTATACAGGTCTTCAGCAAGGCACGGTAGACGGTCTGGTTTCATCAAAAATGCCTATCATCCAGCAGGGGCTTATAGATGTACTGAAGTACGCAACCGATACCAATCACAGTTATTCCATCAATGTAATACTGATCTCTTCCGCCAAATATAATTCTTTTTCTGAAGAACAGAGAGCTGCATATGATAAGGCAATCGCCGGGGCAGCAGAGGAGGAGTGGAAGATTGCCATGAAGGAGGAGGAGGATTCCGTACAGAAGATTAAAGAGCTTCAGGAACAAGGCAAGATTCTCTATACGGAGCTGACCGATGAGGCCAGGGCGGAAATCAAGGAAGCTATGGTGGCGGCAACCGAGCCTAAAGTGGAAGAAATGTGCGGCAAAGAGATACTGGAGACATTCAGGAACTGATGACTGCTTTATAAGGACGGAAGGATGTGAAAAAGAGCGTGAAAAAAGTGATTCAATGGGTGGACGACAAGCTGGAAGTTTTTATAGGCGCTGTGTTCCTGGCCCTTATGGTTGTTTTTACAACACTTCAGATAGTGGGGCGGTACCTGTTTTCAACTCCGTTTCCATGGACAGAAGAGATGACCAGGTACATGTTTGTATGGATGGTGTTCATCTCCATAGGGTATGCGGTAAAGACAGGGGAACATATAAGAATAACATTTGTGCGTTCCTTACTCAGGCCGGGCCTGAGACTGTATCTGGATATTTTATGTAACATCTTATGTTTTGGTTTTTCCGTTATCTGTATGATTGAAGGATATAAATTGTTGAGTATCATCCGCCAGGGAGGGCAGACCGCCGTGTCCCTGCCCATACCAATGTGGCTCCTTTATCTTGTTATGCCCCTGGGATTTCTGCTGGTGTGTCTAAGGCTGGTCCAGTGTACGGTAAAGATTGCGGGACAGATTCGCCAGGGGGGAATTGAGGCGGACAAAATTGAGGAAGAAAAGGGGGGAGCGTGATGTCAGTTGCTGTTTTGTTTGTTCTGTTCCTGGGACTGGCTTTCTTGGGAGTACCCATTGGCTTTGCCATAGGCATTGGGGTATTGGGCTCTGTTTTTACAAGCAATATCATATCCCTGTCCTATTTTGTGCGCGCCATGGCCAACAGTGTTGATTCCTTTACACTGACAGCGGTTCCCTTTTTTGTGCTGGCCGGGCAGATTATGTCAGAGGCAGGAATCTCAGAAGGTTTGTTTAAAGCCGCTAATGTATGGGTGGGCAGGCTGAAGGGCGGAATCATGATGGTAACGGTTCTGGCCTGCATGGCCTTTGGCGCAATCTCCGGTTCCGCCTATGCCACCATAGCTGCCATTGGCCTGATTGCCCTGCCGGAGCTGCGAAAGCAGGGGCTGAGCCAGGGAGCGGCGGCGGCACTCATTGCCACGGCAGGCTGCTGCGGCCAGATGATTCCTCCCAGCATGGGACTGGTTGTATTCGGGAGCCTGAACAATGTGTCTATCTCCAAGCTGTTTACGGCAGAGATTCTGCCGGGATTATTCATTGGCTGCTGTTTCCTGGTATATTGCCATATTTACGGCAAAAAGCATAATATCTGTTCAGGAAACGACCCCATTCCTTTGCGCCGGAAACTGAGGACCATGTGGGAGGCGAAATTCAGCCTGATTATGCCGGTCATCATTTTAGGGGGTATCTATTCCGGGATTTTTACGCCTACAGAGGCAGCTGTGGTATCGGTGGTTTACGGCCTGATTTACGGCCTGTTAAAGAGGAACAGCGGGCTTGAGGCCAGAATGCTGCCCCAGATGTTTTATAAAACTGTGATTACTACGTGTACAATACTGTTTATCCTGGGCGTGTCCTCAGGATTCGGTAAAATACTGACGCTGGAGGAAATACCCACAAAATTGGCTGCATTAATATTGGGAAGTGTTTCGTCAAAGATTGTGGCCCTTATAATATTAAACGCATTGGTATTGTTTCTTGGGACGTTCTTGGACGGTATTGCCATTAATGTCATACTGAGTTCCATTTTACTGGGGATTGCAACACAGTATGGGATTGATCCTATCCATTTTGGGGTCATGTTTATATTTAATTCCACATTGGGAATCATAACTCCTCCTGTGGGAGGCAACCTGTTTGTGGCGGCCCAGATATCCAAAGCGCCATTTGAGGAGATAGTAAAGGAAATCTGGCCATGGATACTGACCATGGGAATTGGACTGATATTTGTAATATTCATACCGCAGATGTCTACCTGGCTGCCTGGCCTGATGAAATAACAGAGAGATAGGAGAGAACGATATATGAGTGAGGTAAAGAACACAAAGAATCAGGCTGCACAAGCAGAAGATATCCTGAGGGAGCCTTCAAGGGAGCAAAAGGAGTCCGGTACCGGCGGTAAAAAAGAGGATTGCGACAGGAACATCCGCTACAGGGGGAATGTATACCAGGAAACCCTGGGACAGCTGTCAGTGCCGTTGAAGGATGATATTACAGTTATGTGGAAGGACGGCAAGGCAAGGGAGCAGGAAGTGCCCATGCCTGGATTTGGAAAATGGCGCGACCCTGCGGATTTTATCATCCGCCATACCTCTGACATATGGGATGATAAGGGGATGGGGAAGATATATGACCATTATAAGCATAATGCCCTGGTACATACATCGGATGGTGTGACATACGGCCGGGATCAGGTCATCGCAAACTCTGTGATGAAGCTGGCCGGATATCCGGATATCAAGGATTATATTGACGATGTTATCTGGGCATCTGATGGAAACGGAGGCTTCCATACTTCCATGAGGTGGACCTGGATTGGCCACAATACGGGACACACCATCTATGGTCCGCCTACCGGCAGGAAGGTAGTGGTATGGGGAGTGGCTAACTGCTATGTAAAAGGCGACCGTGTTGTGGAGGAGTGGGTGGTATATAACGAAATCAGCCTAATCAGGCAATTGGGGTACGACCCCATGAAAGTATTGGAGGCCACAGCCAATAAGGGAGGTAGCGCCAAGGCAGACACTGGCACATGGGGAGAGATTGAACGGCTGAACGGCGAGTTTGCTCCGGACAAATTCGGAGATAATAACGGGCGGTACAGCGATATAGAGTATTTTATCAGAAAAAGCTATCATGAGATTTATAACAGAAGAATGTTCAATCAGTTTAAGGATAATTATGCCCCTGATTACAGATACCATGGACCTTCAGACAGGGAATTGGTGGGCAGAGGCGATTTCCTGCAGGACCAGCTGAATCTGTTCCAGGCTTTCCCCAATCTGGCCATGCAGGTGGAGGATGTATACTATCTTTATGATGAAAAGCGGGACGAATACCGGTGCGCCACCAGATGGAATATAATCGGCACCCATGAGGGCTTTGGCATCTATGGGCCTGCCACAGGAGCCCACGTGGTCATTTCCGGTATATCGCAGCATATTATAAAAGACGGTATGTTCCGGGAAGAGTGGAGTATTTATGATGAATTCGCACTGATGCGGAAGATTGCGCAAAAGCGCATGGCCATGAAGGATAATACGGACGGGGCTGGGAACGATGATGGCTTAAAGGCATAGCGGACTGGAAGCCGGCCGGCTATAGATATGGATGGAAGTAAACAGGGGAAGGACGTGATTTGTACGAGTCACGTCCTTCCCCTGATACGTTATGGATTCCTTGTTCACCGGGATAAATTTTTCCTGTATTCATCAATCACATACTTGGCCCTGTCTGCATATTCCAGGGGCGTATAAATATAGTACTGTATTTCCAGCTCAGGCCGTTCACCTACCCTGCCGATGAGTGCGCCGGTCCGCCTGTTCCGGGTACCTGTATTGACAACCTTTACTTCGCAGGGAATCTGTCCGGCCTTCAGGGCCTGATGTACGGTGGTGTATAATCCCAGGTCGTTGGTCATAAACACTTCTGCCTTTTTCTTTCTTCCGAACATAGATGCCTCCATTTCTGCCAGTGGGAGAGGGCTGTCTGGGTCTTTCAGACGCTTCCTGGCTGTAAGTTAATCAGGTTTTGTCTA
>JAETTS010000156.1 GCA_021769025.1 Enterocloster bolteae | reverse complement strand
GAATCCTGGTGCATCTGGCGGAAAATCAGCCGCAAAGGCAGATGCAAGGGAGATTCCGAGAGCATATATTTACCCCCGGTACAGGTTCTTAACCTCTCCAAACAATTCCCGATTCTTCTCAACTTTGTCATCGTTTCCAATCACACACATGCTTCCGGTTCCAAGAATCGCCTTCACAATCCCAGCCAGCTTCCGTATATCCTCCGGCCGGGCCGCCAAAATCTGATCCCTTTCTTCCTGAAGCATCTCATCTGTCACCCCGGACAGATAGGCAGAAAGCCCTCTTGCCCCCTTATCCGACGGTGTAAGAGGTGTATCCAACGCACTGATGGTTCCGATGACATACTTGGTCATGTCTCTCTCATCCACATCAAACTGTTCCAGATATTCCACAATCTTCTCATACACCTCATTGGTTTCCGCCAGGTTAGGATCCCGGTAAGACACAAAATATCCTTCTCCGGAGCGCCCGAAGCCGCTCATGCATCCATAGGCTCCGCCTTTCACCCGCAGATTCAGCCACAGGTAATCATAGCTTAGGATCAGCCTTAAGATCTTAAGTTCTCCTGTATAGGCAAACCCTGGAAAGGTCTCCTCCTCCTGCTCTCCTACAAATCCGCCTGTGCGGAAATTGCCGCATCTGGCCACAAAGTTCACCTGGGAAGAAGTCTTAAACCCTTCATTCCGATTCCCTGCCTCAAATACAAAGGGATAGATCTCCTTGCTTCCCTTCGGCAGGGTACAGGTAAGCTTCTTCATCTCTTCTTCCAGAGGTGCGAATCCCTTCTCATCCGCCGTATAGCTAACCAGCATGTTGTCAATGGTAAACAGCTTCGCTGCCACCTCTTTCAATTTCCGGATCAGATAACCCCTATTTTTCTCATAATCCCTGACCACATCCTCCAAAAACTGATAATACCGAATTCCTCCTGTACAATCATTGAATGCCGCAGTAGGTGAGAAATAAGATGTCGCCCTGGCCACCGCAGCGCTGTGGCTGGCATTTTCCAGCTTCATTCTGGAGCGGGACTTGGTCTCCCGCAGGATTTCGCCTAGCCGTTTCTCATCATCCAGCTTCGATCGGGTCAAAATCTCTGCCAACATGGAGAAACCAAAGCCCAGCTTATGGTACAATACCCTGGCTTCTGCCACAAAAGCTCCTGTAAAATCCGGCAGCCTGTCAAGATCTACATAGGAACTGGTGCTGAAACTTATTCCTCCGGTATTCAGGTGAATCTCACTGGTCAAGTCAGCATAGTTGTAGTTCTCCGTATCCACATACCCCAGCACAGACTTAAGCAAACCTACATAGGGCAGATCCTCCACCGGCACCCTGTCTGTGTTAAACAGAACTCGTAAATATCCGATCCCAGAGGTAAACAGGTTGTGGTGCAGCACCAGGACTCCATTCATCTGATGCTCTGCCCAGACGATTTTTTCCGCCTGGGTTTTAATATCCTCCCTCTTTAACATGGGAATCAATTCCAGTTCTTCCTTCGTGGACGGAATATCCTGGTATTCCTTCAGTTCCCTGGTCTCAGTAACCAATCGTTTGATCTCATCCTCTGAAAGGGTTTCCTTATACTCTGCCAGCTTCTGAGCTACCCTGGCATCCTCTTTGGCTGTCAGATTTTTCTCCGGTTTCACAACTATCACTGCCTCAAACGGATTATCCAGAAGATAGTCCCTGATCAGTTTTTCAAAATATCCTTCTTCCAGAGCCTCTTTTAGGTATGCAAAGGTCTCCTCATACTCCAGGTGCATCCGCGGATCCCCGTCATACAGCCAGCTGTCCATGGATAAAAGGCCGTACATCAGCCCCTTGGGATAGTTTCCATAGTCTGCTTCCCTGTAACGGAACTCATAAAAATTCATGCCTGCCAGAAGGCTTTTCTTGTTGATTCCCTGATCCGACAGCTTCCTCAATGTTCCCTTTACAACTGCCAGAAACTCCCCTTTCTGCTCTGCTCTGGCATCCTTTGCCACTACAGAGAAATAGGGCTGCAGGATCCCACTGTCATAACCGCCCAGGATATCACCGCCAATACCCGCATCCAAAAGAGCCTGCTTTAGAGGTGCCCCGGGAGCATCAATCAGTGTATACTCCAGAATTTGAAAGGCCAGATACAGCTTAGGATCCAGATCCGTTCCCACCACATTGCTGATGGAAAGATATACCCCTGCCTCCCCATCTTCCTCCTCTGTGATGGAATAGAAGGTCTCGGCCTCCTTGGGCTGGTCAAATGGCTTCTGAAGCAAGATCTTGGAATCCACCTGCGCCGCCTCATCCTGTCGGTCATATTTGCTTAAATATTCCTTGTCCAGCCATTCCAGCTTCTGAACCATATCCATGTCACCATACAGGTAGATAAAACTGTTGGCCGGGTGATAATAGCGCTTATGAAATGCTAAAAAATCTTTATAGGTCAGCTGGGGAATCTCCTTGGGAGCCCCGCCGGACTCGAATCCATAGCACACATCCGGAAACAGCACCTCCTGGGTAAAGCGTTCCAGGACACTTTCCGGAGAGGAAAATGCTCCCTTCATCTCGTTGTAGACCACCCCGTTGTACGTTAACGGATCATCCTCAGACTCCAATTCGTAATGCCAGCCTTCCTGCTTGAAGATTTTTTCTTCCCGGTAAATATTAGGGTTCAAAACCGCGTCCATATACACATCCATCAGGTTCTGGAAGTCTTTATCATTGGTGCTGGCTACAGGATACACGGTCTTGTCCGGATAGGTCATGGCATTCAAAAACGTATTTAAAGACCCTTTTACCAGTTCTACAAATGGATCCTTCACCGGAAATTTCTCGGAACCACACAGCACACTGTGCTCCAGGATGTGGGGAACTCCCGTACTGTCAGACGGCGGGGTTCGAAACCCGATAGAAAACACCTTATTATCATCCTCGTTGGAAAGAAGGAATAACCTGGCTCCACTTTTCTTGTGCTCCAGAATATAGCTTTCTGAATTCACTTCCTTCACATACCTCTGATCCAACAGCGTATAGGCTGTCATCTCTTCCCATCTCTTCATCTGCACTGCCTCCAAACATTTAATCTTTATATCATGATTCTATTATTACATATTGCCCATTAATTTATCTTTTAATATGGCAATACACTCTCTGACACAAAAGTGGGGCAACAGAATCAGATCGGATTTTGCAGCAATCCCATGGACATTGGAAATCCCCCACTTTTCTGCCGTCTCCTTGGCACGGAACAGATGGTAGCTGCTAGTTAAAATGCCTGTCTGTATCGGCTTCTCCTCAACTCTTAAAAAGGGCCCCGGCGCAATCACCGGCCCCCGGTTTTGCATCTCTTCCCGCCGGCTGGCCTCCATCTGGTCTATCAGCACCTTGCTGTATGCAAGATTTTCTACTGTGCTGGTAGAAACCGTCTCCATAACCATCTGTCTGGCTGGTACTCCACGGGAAAGAAGATAATCATACATCACCTGTGCCTCGGCAACCGGTTCTCCGGATGACTGTCCGCCGGAAAGGATCAGTATGGTACCCGGATTGTTCCGACTGTACTCAGCAGCCTTGTCCAGCCTTGCCCTCAGAGAATTGCTGATTCCTCCTTCTCTCACCCGGGCCCCCAACACGATCACATAGTCCAGATTTTCTGAGCTGCTTCCCGCCGCCCCCCAGAACATCAATGCCTCCACCACAACGAAAATAGCCAGCGATGCCGCCAAAAATGTACAAGTTCCCACAGACAGCCACAGAGGGACTCTCTTGGGATGTACCTGGCGGTACCACGCCCCCAGCAACAGAAGCCCGAAAAAACCTGCCCCTGCCAGCCAGATCCAAGAATAAGAAACAGAGAATCCTGCGTACAAAAGAATTATCCCATAATATACCAGACAAATAATGGCCCCAACCCCAGCAATCCAAATGACCATCCTCTTACCTCCTCATACTACGACATGATGCTTCCCATCACCTGCCAGTGACAAGGCAGCGCTAAGCCTCCCTTTTGCTGTCTGGCGTCTCCACCCGCAGGATGTCATAGGCTTCTGCCTCCGCTGTCAAATCCACATACAGCACCTGCTTAGGATGAGGGGCGCTTTCCTGGAGCTGTCCCTCTTCGTCATAGATTCCCCTTACGGTTGCTAGAAGGTTTCTTCCGTCCGGCTTCATCACTTCAATGACATCCCCTGTGGAGAACTTGTTTTTCTGCTCAATTGTACAGTAGCCTCTGTCATCTATGGCCTCCACCGTTCCCAGATAGGTATAGCTTTTTACATAGGTACTGTTATCATAGATCTGAGCATCTGCCCCCGGCTTGCCAAAATAAAATCCTGTGGTATACTCCCGGTACGTACATTTTCCAATCTCTTCTTTATACCATTCCAGATTCTCTCCATACTGTTCTGGCGATATCATATAATCATCGATCGCTTTTCGATACGTTCTGGCTACCGTCGCCACATACAAGGCTGTCTTCATCCGCCCCTCAATCTTGAAGCTGTCAATTCCAGCTTCAATCAGTTCCGGCACGTGCTCTACCATGCACAAGTCCTTGGAATTAAACAGGAACGTTCCTCTTTCATTCTCATACACCGGCATAAACTCTCCAGGCCTGGTTTCCTCCACCACGCCGTATTTCCATCGGCAAGGATGGGTACAACTGCCCTGGTTGGCATCTCTTCCTGTAAAAAAATTGCTGAGAAGGCATCGTCCCGAATAGGAGATGCACATGGATCCATGAATAAAGCACTCCATCTCCATCTCCTCAGGAATCTTCCTGCGGATCTCCCTCAATTCCTCAAAGGTTAACTCTCTGGCAGCAACCACTCTCTTGGCTCCCATCTGATGCCAAAACCGATACGTCTCATAGTTGGTATTGTTGGCCTGGGTGCTGATATGCACATCCATCTGCGGCAGCACTCTCCTTGCAATGGTAAACACCCCGGGATCCGAGATAATCAGTGCATCAGCCCCAACCTCTCTCAGTTCCTCAAAGTACTCCTCCACACCCTTTAAATCCTCATTGTGAGCCAGAATATTGGCAGTCACATACACCTTAACACCACGCTCATGAGCAAATGCACATCCCTGCCTCATCTCCTCCAGAGTAAAGTTGTGGGCTTTTGCCCGAAGGCCGAATGCCTCCCCTCCGATATACACGGCATCTGCTCCAAATATCACTGCCGTTTTCAAAACCTCCAGGCTCCCTGCTGGAACCAATAGTTCTGTCTTTCTCATCCGATTTCCTCTCATCCGTTTATTGCTTTTTGGCATAGCCTGGCGTGTTTCCATATAGTGTACTGGTTGCTCCAACTATCCAAACTCATTTCCGAACACTGACAGCCACCCCGTCCCCGATGGGAATCACTGCGCTTTCCAATTCCTCCATATGCTTGATCTGATACAGATACTCCCGCATCCTTCCATGGATGGTCCTGTCTCTTCGCTCCACCGCGTACCGGGACTGAACCACATCCCCTCCCTGGAGCACATTGTCGGAAACCAGGATTCCACCTTTGGCCATCCGTCTCACGATCATAGGCAGCCAATGGAGATACTGTCCCTTGGCGCCGTCCATAAAGACAAAATCATAGGTTCCCTCCAGTTCCGTAAGAATCCGTCCTGCATCTCCTTCCAGCAAGGCGATTCGTTTTTCCATCCCTGC
Source organism: Enterocloster bolteae (assembly GCA_021769025.1). The sequence continues at coordinate 680 of JAETTS010000156.1, read as the reverse complement.
CTTCTTAAAATTCTCTTTCGCCTCCTGAATCCTGGGCTCATAATTTTCTATGGTAGTGATGCTGCAGCCTTCCGGCATAATCTGAGCCATCAATAAAGCAGAATAGCCTACGGCGGTTCCTACTTCCAGAATCGCCCTAGGCTGTCTCGCTACCAGCAATGTCTTCAACAATGCCTTGGTCTCTTTTTTTATAATTGGAATCTTCCTTTTAACTGCCTCTCTGGCAATGTCCTCACACAACTGTCCCTCATCAGGCTCCAGAGAATACAGATAGTCCCGAATGCGTTCATCTACAATCATTGAGATTCCTCTCCATCCAGTTCATCTTCCGTAATTCCATCCCGCAACATAATGATAATCTCCTTTGAGGTCATGGAATTATTCAGCAGATACGTTCCTGCTTTCACCGGATTCTCTGAATTACCGTATTCATAGAAAATACTTTGAATCAGAAACGCATACCGGTCTTTCACCAGACCGCTTCGTTCCAGAGCCACCGCAATGTCCGCCAGTTTCTCATCGTCTCCGATGGTTACCCGCATGTTCACTCCCGGGGCATCCGCCGCCGCTGTAGAGTAAAACACATTATACCCAAACTGGTAGCCTCTGGTAACCCCTTCATAGAGAAGCATGATCACCACAGCGTAGACAATCAGCTTCCACGATACCAGAATAATGGT
>JAETTS010000155.1 GCA_021769025.1 Enterocloster bolteae | reverse complement strand
GGCCTTCCAAAGAACCAGGGAAGGATCAACGGAATGTAGGTATCCAAAAGGGACAGTTTATTATACAACATAAACTGCGGTGTTATCAGTATTTCCTGAGGAATAATCATAGTGATAACTACAATATAAAAGACCACGTCCCTTCCTCTCCACCTTATTCTGGAAAATCCAAATGCAATCAGTGCGGAAGACAGCACAGAGGCAAACATGGAAATCACCGTGATAAACGTGGAATTCAGCAAAAACCTTCCAAATGGAAGAGAATTGTAGGTAAATGCCTCCTTAAAATTTTCCCAATGAAGCGTTCCGCTGAAAAAGACCGGAGGGAATGCAAAAATCTGCTCCTGGGATTTCAGCGAATTGGCAAACAGCCATATGATAGGAAGCATAAACGTAACACTGAGTATCACCAGCAGCACATATATGATTCCTGTCACGATATTATTCTTCTTTTTTGTCCCCATAATATTCTCCTTATCGATCAGCTTTCATAATACACCCAGGATTTAGATGTCTTAAATACCAGCAAGGTAAGAACCGCCACCAGAATAAACAAGAACCATGACATAGCACTGGCATATCCCATTCTGTAATATTGGAACGCGTTCTTATACAGGTACAGCATATAGAAGAGGCTGGCGTTATTGGGACCGCCGTCTGTAAGAACCTGTACCATGGTAAAGGTTTTAAACGCCGATATGATTCCCGTAATCAGATTCAGGAAGATGGTGGGAGACATCATGGGCAGCATGATGGAAAATACCTGCCTGGCCTTTCCACAGCCATCCACAGTAGCTGCTTCATAAAGCTGGGTTGGAATGCTCTGCATGCCAGCCAGATTGATGATCATGCTCTTTCCGCATCCCCACAGATGGATGATCACCAGGCTTGCCAGAATGGTAGGTGTACTTGACAGCCATCTCACCCTCTTTAACCCTGCCACCTCCAAAAGATAATTGAAAATACCAAAGTCAGAATCCAGAATCTGCTTCCACAGAAGGGAGGTTGCCACTACCACTACCAAGGTAGGAAGATAGAATATTGCCCTGAAAAATGCAATCCCCTTTACCTTGGAATTCAAAATCAGCGCGATCAGAAATCCCACCACAAGCTGGCTGGAAACTGCCAGTACCGCATAGGTAAATGTAATTCCCAGAGACTTCCATACAAGCTCATCCCCTGTAAACATAGTAATATAGTTCTCCAGGCCCACAAACTGAGGCGTTGATAAAAAACTATAATTGGTAAAGCTAACAAAAAATGAATAAACCAGAGGGATCAACATAAAGCAGACAAACCCGATAATCCACGGCGAAATCACAATCAGCCCTATGCGCAGCTCCTTCTTTTCTCTTAACGTCATCTTCTTTGCTTTCATAGAACTCCTTTCCCTGTTTCAACTTTCTATAGTGCGCTCCTATATCAGAATGGAGGTGCCAGACTCAAAAATATATTTCCGGCACCTCCAAACGTTTTACATGTGTAACGATCCTTTATCGACGGTTACTGCGCTTTCTTATTCGCTTCCATTACTCCATTAATCTTCTCCTGCAGCTGCTGGAAGGTCGTCTCTAAATCCTCTCCGTTAAAAATACTTGTCATAGCATCTTTATAATATCCATTGTACTCCTGGTAGGGGATAAACTGTGTCAGACGGTTGGGATGAACATAGTCCAATGCCCTCTGAAACGCCTTGGCATTCTCCGGATAATCTTCCATCTCAAAATAAGCGTCTCTTGAGTCTACCACTGCCGGAATATAGGTACCGGTAGCAGCCAGCTCTTTCTGGGCTTCCTGGGAAGTAAACACTTCCAGAACCTTTCCTACCGCATCCATGTTCTTGGTATTTGGATTCACCATGTATCCAAGCACGTTGGAAGAACACATCCTGCCGCCTGTCTTTGCATCCTTCGGAAGCTCTGCACAATCCCACTCAAATCCTTCAATCTTTGAGAATGTAATCAGGTTCCAACTGCCGGCTGCCATCATTGCAATCCTTCCTGTCATAAACAAGTCATTGGCAGACATGGCATTGGCAACATCCGTAGTCGGGGACACGCCATCTTCCACATACATGGCAACATAAGGCTTCATCACATCAATAATCTCCGGATCAGCCAAGGTACACTGCTGTCCGTCATCGCTGAATATCCACTTGCCTCTGGAAAGCATCAACTCCCAGCTTGGAATCTTGTTCACATCACAGTAGAACCCATACTGGCTGTTGGATACGGAATCGCCGATCACAGTCAGCTGCTTTGCCATCTCCCGCAGATCATCCCAGGTCCAGGTATCCTCGATCTCTTTTGGCTCCTGAAGGCCGGCTGCCTTGAACATATCCTTATTATAGACAATTGCCGTGCTTTCTACCGTATATGGAATTGCCAGCTGTTTGCCGTCATATGTATAATCTTCCACCAATACACTGTCCATTGCAGCCAGATTGGCTTTCAGCTGCGCATTGCTTTCCAGAATACCACTGAGATCCGCTGCCTGATTGGTTGCCGCATACATCTCAAAGCTTGGTCTGGTCATCTGATAGATATCCGGGCCGCTGCCGCCTGCAATGGCGATGGGAAGCTTCGTCCAGTAATCCGCATTCTGAATAAATTCCAATTTCACTTCAATATTCGGATACTGCTCAGTTACCATCTGTGCATACTTTTCATACACATCCTTGGCCTCTGTACTCCAGGTCCACCATGTTACAGTTGCCTTCTCATCGCCGGAGCCGCTGTCCTGGGCGCCTTGTGTCTCGGCTGCTCCTGCCGCTGCTGTCGTCGTATTCTCCGTTTTTGCTGCCTCTGTCTGCTGCGGGGCTTCTGTTTTCTGTCCGCACCCCCCCGTAAGTGATGCCAGCATGCTTCCAAGCACGATATACGATACTACCTTTTTGTTCATACACTCTCCTCCAATTTTTTATCAATAGCCAATTGTTTTTTGGTAACTTTTTTAACCTATTTTCTCTCCGCATGCTTGAGTAAAATAAATTTGTATACTTTCTTGTTGCTTTATTGTATATTTATATCAAGTTTTGCACAATCAATCCATTTATCTATGTATCTTTCTATTTATATTTATGTTGTTTTTTATGTAAAGGAGTCATGACATGGAGACATATTTTAAGCGAATGGTCTATTTTAACCCTCATTTTCCCACTCAGGAATCGGTTGCCGTTCTTCAGTGCGGCTACCAGGAATCCTCCTCCGGACATGTCTCGACCCAGCGCATCGCGGAGGATTATGTGCTCCACTGCATCACCAGCGGTAAAGGCACCTACACCATCTACGGCAAAAAATATTATCTGGAAAAAGGGGACTGCTTTCTTCTGGTACCCGGCGTTCCCTTGCTGTATCAGGCTGATGTGAAAGACCCCTGGTTCTACTACTGGATCGGTTTTCGCGGACTTTCTCCCCTGTCCCTGCTCTCGCTGTGTGGAATCGAGGAGCACACTCCTGTGGTTCATTTTGATGCCATCGAACGGGCAGCCCACATCATCAAGCCTCTCACTTACGCAGACCCCGGCCTGCTTTCCACCAACTATTTTGCCATCGGCCAGTTTTACCGCCTTTGTTCCCTGTTCATCGAAAACAACAAATCCAACCGTTTTTCCTCACGGAAGGAATTCTTTGTGGAACAGGTCGTTGCCTATATCTGCAATAGCTATTCCGCCAAAATCACCGTTCAGGGCATTGCTCAGCATATCGGCCTGGACCGCACATACCTGTACCGCATCTTCAAGGAAGTCAAAGGCGTATCCATACAGACCTACCTCCTCCAGTTCCGCCTGAACCGTGCCTGCCACTTTCTTGCACACTCTACCTTATCCCTGGAGGAAATCTCCATATGTTGCGGCTTTTCCTCCTGCCAGCATTTTTCCTCTCTTTTCAAAAAACACATGGGAATCACACCATCCGAATACAGACGTACAAATCAGAAATAACAAAAAAGAGCCAATCAGCCGGATTCCTGCTTTCCTATGCTGATTGACTCTGTTGGTGTTCTGTAATCAGGCTGCCCTCTGCGCCTGCCTTACTCTTTTCCTTCTTTTTCCAGAATTTTAATAAATCGGATATCTGTCACAAATTTTTGTAACCTCTCCACGAATATAATCGGCCTTGCCCTCAAAATCTGTAGCTGCCAGCCAGATGCACTCTGCAATCTTATCTATATCTTCTTCCTTCAGGCCTCTGGAAGTTATCGCCGGCGTTCCGATCCGGACACCGGAAGTCACAAATGGGCTTCTGGGATCATTAGGCACCGTATTTTTATTCAATGTAATATAAACCTCATCACACCGGTTCTGCAGTTCCTTCCCGGAAATCTCCATTCCCCGCAGATCCACAAGCATCAGATGATTGTCCGTCCCTCCGGTCAACAGCTTAAAGCCCTGTTTCTGCAAAGCAGCCGCCAATGCCTTGGCATTCTTCACGATCTGCTGCTGATACGCCTGAAACTCCGGCTTCAGCGCCTCTCCAAAGCAGACTGCCTTGGAGGCAATGATGTGCTCCAGCGGACCGCCCTGCGTCCCCGGGAAGATGGCCTTGTTGAAATTGAACTTCTCCGCTGCCTCCTTGTTGGCCAGAATCAGGCCGCCTCTTGGCCCGCGAAGAGTCTTATGTGTGGTTGTGGTCACCACATCCGCATAAGGAATCGGGCTTGGATGAACACCTGCTGCCACCAGACCGGCAATGTGTGCCATATCCACCATCAGATACGCCCCAGCCTTATCTGCAACCTCCCGAAATCTCTTAAAATCAATCACCCTGGCATAGGCACTGGCCCCAGCGATAATCATCTTCGGCTTTGATTCCAGCGCAATCCTCTCCAGTTCATCATAATCAATAAACCCGTTATCATCTACACCATAAGGCACAATATGAAAATACAGCCCGGAAAAATTCACAGGACTTCCATGGGTTAAATGTCCGCCATGATCCAAATTCATTCCCATAACTGTATCTCCTGGCTTCAGCATAGCAACAAACGCCGCCATATTAGCCTGAGCGCCGGAATGAGGCTGTACATTGGCATAGTCACACCCAAACAGCTTCTTTGCCCTCTCGATAGCCAGAGTCTCCACCTCATCCACACACTGACAGCCGCCATAGTACCGCTTTCCCGAATAGCCTTCCGCATACTTATTGGTCAAAACCGTACCCATAGCCATCATAACCGCCGGAGACACAATATTCTCAGAAGCAATCAGTTCCAGATTCCGTCTCTGTCTGGCCGCCTCATCCTTGATCGCAGCCCCCACCTCCGGGTCAAACTGCTCAATATAATCCATCACCTGATTTACCATAACAATTCTCCTCAGCCATATTATTCATACTATTCAATCTAAATTCCACTGCCAACCAACACACACATTCAACGCCACTAAACTCTCAACCAAGTATTCACCGAAACACGAGCGTGTCCGGGAAGGAATCATATGCCCTCTCTCAAAGCAGACCTTGGTTAACGTTCACTAATAATGTCAATCAATGTTCAAATCAGAGATAACATAGCCCCCTAAACCAAATGACAAGCCACAAAATGCCCCGGCTTCACTTCCTTAAGCTCCGGAACCGCCCCATGACATTTCTCACACACCTCAGGACACCTGGAAGAAAACGGACATCCCTTAGGTTTATTGATGGGACTTGGCACATCCCCGGAGATAATCTGCCTTTGCTTCGAAGTCTCCAGCTCCGGATCCGGAATAGGAACCGCCGAAAGCAGCGCCTTAGAATAAGGATGCAGCGTATTCTGATACAGTTCATCGCTGTCCGCCAGTTCCATCACACTTCCCAGATACATAACCGCAATCCTGTCCGAAATATACTTTACAATATTCAAATCATGGGCGATAAACAGATAGGTCAGATTCATCCTCTCCTGAAGGGAATGGAGCAGGTTAATCACCTGTGCCTGAATCGACACATCCAGCGCCGAAATAGGTTCGTCACACACAATAAACTCCGGCTCAATCGCCAGCGCCCTTGCAATGCCGATCCTCTGCCTCTGCCCACCGGAAAACTCATGAGGGAACCGGCTGGCATGCTCACTGTTCAGTCCCACAATATCCAGAAGCCTTGCCACTCTCTCCTTGCGCTTTGCAGCGTCATACATATTGTGAATGATCATGCCTTCCTCAATAATTGACCCTACCGTCATACGGGAATCCAAAGAGGCATAAGGATCCTGGAACACAATCTGCGCCTTTTTAGCAAACTTAAACCGATCATTCCGGTTCTTTAAATTCATCTCCTGCCCATCATAGATCAGCTTCCCTTTGGTGGGAGTATAGATTCCCATCATGGTACGCCCCAAAGTAGACTTTCCGCATCCGGAC
>JAETTS010000154.1 GCA_021769025.1 Enterocloster bolteae | reverse complement strand
TGGAAGACCACCTCTATCTGGTGCGGAACATCGTGCTGGGATGCATGTCCCTAAATGAATCCATCCAGGGGCTTGGGTATGATGACCTCTACCAGACCGGATGCGAGGCGCTCTGCCATGCCGCACAGAATTACCGGGAAGACGGCGGTGCTGCTTTTGCCACATTCGCCAATACAGCTGTCCGCAATTACCTGCTCTCCCACTGCCGCAGGGTTATGCGGATCCAGAAGCCTCTCAAGTATCTGGAAGAGCCTGTGGAAGACGGTTCCTGTCTTACCTATGCGGACTCCCTGGCGGACGAAGGCTGGCATGCCCTCTCCGATGCAGATATCTTCCTGATCCTTTCGGATGCAGAAAGCCGGTATTCCGGGATCTGCCGGAAAGGAATAAAGGCACTGCAGATGAAATGCATGGGGCATACAAGGAAAGAGATTGCCGCCTGTTACGGAGTCAAACCAAACCATGTGTCGGCATGGATATCAAGAGCAGCAAGCAGGCTGAGGGCAGAGAACTGCCTTGCCCTGCAGTGAACAAAAGGAGGAGACCATATGATCACACTTTATACCTCGATTGGAACCTACCGTCTGGAGAAGGACGGCCTCCCTGTCGTAGTGACAGGCAGCCGGGACTGCGGGCTTGATCCCCATGAACTGCTTCTCTGGTCCAGTCTGGCCTTCCGCATCCTGACCTACGAGGAACTCCGGGCAGAATTCTACGAAAAGGAACGGGAACTGCATATCCTTGGAGATCTGGATTTTGACCACTACTTAAACCGCCTCATTATGCGCGGTCTTGTGGCTTCCGGCCGGGACTGTACCGGGATCGATGCCCTGTATGACCTGCTCGACCATCTCTATATTCAGTCCGTGCCGGATGGAATCCTGGTAAGAACTGCCTCCTTTTTGAAACTCGCCCTCTCCGGAAGACTGCCTCTGAAAAAAGCGGCCATGGTTTTCCACAGAGCGAAGCTGGAACCCATGGAGCGGCAGGTGGCTGCACTGGTAAAGCACCAGATGCTCTCTACGGCAGAACTGATCCTGTGCCTGGAAAAGGGGGTCCGGCCTCTGAAAAGCGTCCGCCAGCTGATGGAATGCGTATATAACAAAGAAGATTCTGACTGTGAATCCATCATCATGGACTGCAGGGTATGCGATTTCCGGTTCCCGGTGCTGGCTGCCATCTCCAATCTTTATTTCAAGCAACGGATCATGTTCCAGATTTTATAAGGAGGTTTTTATGGAACCCATACCCAGACCACTATCACGAAAGCTTGCCCTGACACTCCTTGTTGGGGCAGGCTGCTTTCTTATCGGCCTTGTCTTCTGCTTCCATGAAAAGGACATGCCCTTCTTCCTCTTAAGCAGTTTCATCTTTGCCTTCTCCTGTATCCGGACAGCAGCCCTTTTCCTGAAGGTCAAAGGAAAATCCTATACCGTGCTGGAAGGCGTCTGTACCGGATTCTGCCCAAAACTGTTCGTGAAATACCGCGAGGTCTATCTAATAGATACCGAAGGGGTATCCCATACACTGCCCATCGGTAAAGATTACAAAATACGGACCGGCTGCTCCTACCGCTTTTATTTCCTCTCTCCGCCGGAGTCCCTCAAAGAGAACTGTCCCTGGATGGAAAAAGCAATGCTGGCAGACAGCCTGCTTGGGGTGGAGCTTCTGGAGAATACGCCGGATTCCGGAACAGCATCCCCTTCTAATATGGATTTATAGCCGTTTATATCAATATATTGTGTTTTATAAATTGACAAACTCTATATATTGTGTTATCATTTCTTTGTAATTGATTTTTGTGCTTCCCGGAAGGGCTATGCATACTGTATAGATGCACACGTTGTTTAAGATTGAAGGAAGTGTCAGAAGAGCCATGTGATAAAGTGGCAGACTTTTGGCACTTTTTTTGATACAAAAAATTTAATCCGGAAAGGAGAAATGAATCATGTTTACAGCTATCTCATTAACAGGCAGGGTTACAGCTGACCTGGAACCACAGACCAGCCAGAACGGAACTCCTTATGTACAGTTCTATGTGGCAGTCAACAAAGGCTTTGGGGAGCACCAGCATCCCAACTTCTACCAGTGCGTCCTGTTCGGCAAAGCAGTCGAGCGGGCAGTGAACGCAGGTGTACAGAAAGGGAGCCTGCTTTTCATAACCGGGGATCTGGATCTGGTGGAATACACCCGGAAATCAGACGGTCACAAAGGAACCATACCCAAGATCACGGTATATGAATGGAATTACATTCCCACCGGTAAGAAAACCGATGATGCCGGCGCAGAAACCCCGGAAGCCTCTGGCTCCGGAGACGGGTTTGCACCCATATCTGCTGAGGACTGCGGGGAGGACGGCCTGCCGTACAACTAAGCACCAGTGCTGCGGCCAAAAGAGGGATTACAGTTAGGAAAGGAAACGGCTGTAATCCCTCTTTTTTTATTTACGGATCACAAAAAGAAAGGATCAGAAAAATGAAACGGACAATTTTTACCAAAAGTACCACTGCCCTCATCCTCACTCTGCTTGTGCTGGGCGCCTTTTTTCCAAAGGAATTATCCCAGAAGCTTATGGCAGGAATAATGATTCTCTGGCTTGTCATACTGTCCGGGAGCTTTCTTATCCGGCGCTTTGGCAGTGGAAGCAGAAAGCCCTCCCTGCATAAAATGCGGACATTTGTTTCCGGAAAATGCAGTGCGGAAAAAAGCAATGCAGAATCCCCGGTCTCTGTTCCGGAGACGGCAGGGTTCCCCTGCGAAGGAGAATATTCCTGCTTTTTTTCAGAGCAGGAAGTAGAAATGATGCTCTGCCACATCTCCCTGCGCATCACGGATAAACTGAAATCCGCTTATCCCCAGGCAGTCTGGCAGTGGAAGCAGAAACCCTCCCTGAAGGATATCCTGGCAGGGGACACCCTGCGCATTTCAGTGGATGACATGGAAAAATACAATCATGCGGACATCTGCTTTGACCGATTTGGGCGCATTCATATACAGCCCCTGGTCGTCGGAAGCTTTCAATCCCCTGCACAGGACAGTACCCCGGAACCGGAGAAGGAAGAACCAGAGGCACCTTCCATTGTGGATGTCAGTGTCTGGTATGAACTGGTAGGGCAGAAAGTGCTGGAGTCGCTGATCACAGAACTGAATGCAGGCGGCCACACCAGACTTACCATCAAAGAGAACGGGGATGTGGTCATTCGGCAGAATAAAAAGGAACTGCTGAAGGCCACACTGGAGAACTTTCCCGGCAGAAACTACTGGGAAGATCTTATCTCCACCCTGGAAGAAAATGAACTGAAAGCCCGGATCGCAGGGGACTCCCTGCAGGTCTCATGGGTATAACACTAACATACGAAGAAAGGAAACGAAAACCATGGCAAAGATACCGTTATTTGCGAACTGGACATGGAGACTTAGTATCCCTGAGCCTTTTGACAGTCTCGCATCCAATGTCAGCACCACACATTATTCTACCTATTGCACTGTCGCAAACAAAAAATCCACCCTGCACGGTCCTCTTCTTTCCGCTGTTCTGGCCTATATGGAGATGGACACCACCCTGACGCCCGGAAGTACCTCAGAGAGCGCCATTGGCACCCAGGGAGAGAAAACGGTTGTGGAATATGCAAGCCGTACAAAAGAGATCCATGTGGTAGTCTTTAACAAAAAGAATGGCAAATTCCAGGCCGGACGCTATGAAGATGTGACCGGTTCCCCCAGGCTCTACTCCCTGAAAGATGGAAACAACACCGGCACTGCACTGTTTTTTGCACTGATGCCGGAGGCGTTGACGGATGATGAGTTCCGGGAAAATTATGACCTGCTGGGGAAATGCAAAAACGATGGCTTTTCTGATATGGACGAAGCGGCAAAAGCGGCATTCATCCTGTGCGACAACCTTTACCGCAGGATTGAGGGTGCCTCCACATTAAGTGTTGGCGGAATTTCTTTAAACATACCGAGTACAGGTAATCTTTCACAGCTTACCACGGTGAACCTGAACCGGAATGCCTATTCCCCCAGCAGCGTCCTGTTCGGCACATTCCGTATCCTTACAGGCAGAGCAGCTTCGGCAGCGGCGGCCGCTGTCAGCAGGGACGATTTCGTAAACAAATTCCCACTCTCACAAAGAACCCTTACTCCAAAAGAGGAACTGATGGTCCCCAGAATCGAGGACTGGTATATCATCCCGCCTGAAGTGACCATGATCTGCCGCCATGCGCAGATGACCACAAACGGATGCCAGCCCATGCGCAATTTTATGATGCGCGGGCCTGCAGGGACAGGAAAGACGGAAGGCGCCAAGGCAATCGCAGTCGGGCTCGGCCTGCCGTATCTCTATTATACCTGCTCTGCCAATACGGAGATCTATGATTTCCTGGGACAGATGCTTCCGGATACGGACGGGAAGACGCCTTTTGACAAAGAATATCCCACACTGGAAGACATCCAGATGGATCCGCCCTCTGCTTATATGAAGCTGACCGGCATCTACGACGAGACCGTCACGGATGCTGCAGTCTATGACAAGCTTTTAGAGGTTATGGAACAGGATGCAAAAGCAATGGCTTCGGAAAACACCTCCGGACAGCATTTCCGGTATGTGGAGACGCCTCTCATCACAGCCATCCGGAACGGATATGTGATTGAGATACAGGAACCCACCGTAATTGCCAATCCGGGCGTACTGGTCGGCTTAAATGCCCTCCTGGACCGCTGTGCCAGCATCACGCTGACTACCGGTGAGGTTATAAAACGCCATCCGGATACCGTTGTGGTTGTCACGACCAACAATAATTATGCGGGCTGCCGTGACATGAACCAGTCCGTCATCTCCAGAATGAATCTTATCATAGATATGGAAGAACCGGATGTAGACACGCTTACCGAACGCACCATGAAGGTGACCGGATGTACCGATAAAGCAGTTGTCTCCAACATGGCCGCCTCCATTCAGGAAATCAGCGAACGATGCCGGGAGACCATGATCAACGACGGAAGCTGCGGTGTCCGGGAACTGATCAGCTGGGTACAGTCCTATATGGTCTGTGGGAATGCGCTGGAGGCTGCCAGATACACCGTGCTCTCCTCCGTATCCAGTGATCCGGAAAATCGGGCCGACATCCTCTCCTCCTGCCTTGAACAGAAATTTGCGGCTTAGGAGGACAGCTTATGGCTATTGTAGATGAAGAACAGTTAAAGCAGAACCTGGCAAGGAACCTTAAGCACCTGCGTATCAGCAGAAAACCGTACCTTTCCCAGCAGATGCTTGCAAAAAAACTGGAGGTTACCCAGAAAAGCATATCCAGATATGAAACCGGAAAGTGCCTGCCGCCGCCCTACCTGATTGTGGCGCTGGCAGAATGTTTCGGCACCACTACGGATGCACTTCTGGGAGATAAGCTTCCGGGAAAGAAAGGAAGGGACACAGATAAATGAGAACCTCACATGTTGCGATCAAACGATTGATTGCAGACGAAAAAAACAGGCTTACGGATGAACAGCTCTTCGGTTCCCCGCAGTTTGCCGCCTACCTGACGGATATTGCGGAAGGCGCTACAAAGCGTTACCGCAGGAGCAGCAAAGTAAGCACCTACTGGGATACTTCAAATTCCGCAGAGATTGCCCATACAGACAACCGGAGCATCCGGCTGAATGCAGGCAATTTCCTGACAGAAAGCTTCCCCACAAAGGGCCTGAAGGCGGACAGCCTGATCGGGATCGTCGCCCATGAATGCGGCCATATCCTGTATTCGGATTTTACCATGCTTGCCACTTACCAGCAGGCGCTGTCGGGCGGCCGGTTTTATCCCGCCGAACCGGAAGAATTAAGTGTCAGGCAGGAAAAAAGCCTGCAGGAGATTCTGGAAGCTGTGGAGGATAAGGATAATGCGGTCATAATCGCCATCTCCCATATCTCCCACTCCCTGGTCAACCTGATGGAGGATGTCTATATCGAAGGGCGGATGTGCGATGCATTTCCCGGAACCATGAAGACCGGCATCCTCTTAAACAACCTGCGCTATGCAGAAGAAATGGAAACTGTGACAACAGAGATCGACAGACAGCACCATGAAGTGTTCATCCTCATCAATCTGCTGATCCAGTATGCAAAGACCGGTGACATTAACAACCTTGGCGGCTATAAAGGCCCCTACCTGGACGTGGTGTACGAATGCATTCCCTATGTGGACGATGCAGCATTCGATGACGATGCAAGAGCACGGTTTGATTCCGCCAACAAAATGCTGCTCCTTCTGTGGCCCTATATGAAAAGTTTTATCGAAAAGGTACGGGAGGACATCAAAAACGGCACCTCAAATGCGGCGGATGACATGAAGAACCAGCTTGCCGGAGGGAA
>JAETTS010000153.1 GCA_021769025.1 Enterocloster bolteae | reverse complement strand
CTCATAACCTGGTAAGCAGTCTCATGGTATGATTTCTCTGCCATCTGGCTCATGGGGATTTCCAATTTGGGAATCTGTGTAGGCATAAATAAGCCACTGTCGCTGGCAATCCCCTTCAGGATAGCCTGGGAGGCGGTCACTTTGGTCTCCTGGCCGCGAGTGCTTTGGTATAATAGGTCCATAAAAGTAAATTCCTTTCCATGTATGTGTTTTGTAGGATAAAATTTTGAGGAAATTGTAACACATTTTGGAAAGGGGTGCAAGCTGATAAACGAACGAAAAATTATTGGAACATTACCGGAACCGGTTGGTCAATGGTGAAGCCGGTCTCATTTACCTTGCAGTCATATGCTAAAATTTTCACGTTCTCCTGGGATACCTGGCGAAGCGTCTTGGCAAAGGCTTCGTGCATTTCTTTGTTGGGGCAAAAGGATCGAACCTCTTTCATCTGGATCACAAATAGTATATAAGCCAGAAAACCGTGTTTTGCTGCATCTGCCAGTTCCAACAGATGCTTTACTCCCCGTATTGTAGGGGCATCGGGAAACATGGCGATTCCTTCTTTTTCTAAAGTTACGCCTTTCACTTCCATAAATGCAGGGCGATCTCCCACCTGAAAGGCAAGGTCGAAGCGGGACTCTCCGTATGTTACTTCCCGATGTACATGTTCTGCCTGCAGGCCTGTGGATTTTTTAAACCCTCCGTTTTCCAACCATTCTTTTGCTGCCTGGTTGGGAGCCTGAGAATCCATGTTGATGAGAAGCTGGGGGGAGTCCTCTCCTCTGTTTTTGTACACAGCTACAAGAGAATACTGGGTTTTGCGGCCTAAAGCCTGGGCATCTGGGTGATATTCTAAAAGAACCTTCGTGCCAGGCAGAAGAAGTTCCCGGCAACGCCCGGTATTTTTTACGTGGACGGTATGTATTTTGTCTTCTATTTTTACCTGTGCGATAAAGCGGTTGGGCCTGCTTAAGAAGATACCGTGAACGATCTGAGAGTACTGCATGGTTTCACATATCCTTTCTGTTTTACATAGCATAATTATAAGTTCTTCTTGAAGAAATCGGTGAATGATATGGTTCTTCCGTTGAGTCAGATAGATATGGGAAAGAAGGTCAAGGTGGTCTGGATTGCCAGTCAGCCTGATATGGCTACCCGTCTTTCCGATTTAGGTTTTGTACCAGATGAAGAAATCTCCTGTGTCCTGTCCGGTTCCACAGGCGGTATGCGTGCCTACCTGGTAAGGAATGCTGTAATTGCTTTGAGGCAGCAGAACAGCAACGAAATCTTTGTTGAGCCTGTGGCTGGTAACTGTTGTCTGTAGTTGCAATTATAAAACAACAAAAAGGGGAAGCTGCTGGCTTTTCAGTTTCCCCTTCTATCATTTTATACAATTTTCTATCAGAACGATTGGCCTGAGCCGTCGCCCCTTTCTATTCCCCGTCCACGTCCATATTGGCAGCGACTGCAATAGAGGAAGAAACCGTAGCCATCGCTGAAATCACGGCGAAAAGAATGATCAAAAGGGCACCGCCCATCATAATCATCAAAAAAGCCTCCTCATCTGTGCTGGAACTCTGGGTATCCGCAGCGCCTTCTGCCACCTGCTCGGTCTGGGTTGCAGCGTGAACTTCCATAGTCGGAACTGCCGCAAATGTCAGACACAGGCACATAAACACCATGGCCAACATGCATTTTAACGTCTTTAAACCTTTCATGAAACTGTCCTCCTATTTCAAAAACGTGATAACGCCTTTTTCATCCATCTAAAACCGGCGTTTTATGATCTCTGTCCAGATTATAGCACAAACTTTCTAAAAAGAAAATACCCTGAAGTCGAGAAAAATTGTCAGCCAAGCACGATCGATTGTCCCCCTTCATAAAGTAATCATAATATTGGCTACGAAATGGTTCTATAAAATGGAGGGATTTTGTGGATAATCACAAATATGTTATTGCACTGGCTGGCAATCCCAATGTGGGAAAGAGTACGATCTTTAATGGGCTTACCGGCTTAAAACAGCATACCGGAAACTGGCCTGGAAAAACTGTGGCCTCTGCAAAGGGAGAATTTCAGGTGGAGGGGAAAAGCTATCTGCTGGTGGATCTGCCAGGTACATATTCGCTGGCCGCCCACTCGGAGGAAGAAGAGATTGCCAGAGACTTTCTGTGCAGTGGGGAAGCAGATCTTGTCATGGTTGTCTGCGATGCTACCTGTATGGAACGGGGGCTTCATCTTATGAAACAAATTCTTGCGCTGGACTATATACGGGATAATGGGACTCCCTTGATCCTCTGTGTCAATCTCTGTGACGAGGCCGAAAAAAAGGGGATCTGTATTGATTTTTCTCTTCTGCAGGATGTACTTCAGATTCCGGTACTGTCCTGTTGCGCCAGATCTTCAAGCGATCTTGCACAGGTGAAACACACGATTCACGAAGCCGTCTCTACCAAAGGAAGCTACGACTGCCTGGATTTCTCTCCCAAGTCGCTGGCAGATGAGACGGTTCAATATACCAAGGCCAACTACCGGCAGAGACAGCAAAGAATTGACCGCCTTGTGACTGGTCCTTATACAGGAGGCATTCTCATGGTTTTACTACTAATGGGGGTGTTCTGGCTGACTATGGCAGGCGCTAACTATCCATCGGACCTTCTGTGGAACGCCTTATTCTCTCTGGAAGGAAAACTGGCTTCCCTTCTTACCTGGATGAATCTGCCAAAAAGCCTTGTAGATGCCCTGGTTTACGGTGTATACCGGGTTCTGGCCTGGGTGGTGTCAGTCATGCTGCCTCCTATGGCAATCTTCTTCCCACTCTTTACCCTGCTGGAAGACCTGGGTTATCTGCCCAGAGTGGCATTCAACATGGATCGGGCCTTTATGAAATGCCGGGCCTGCGGGAAACAGTGCCTCACTATGGCCATGGGATTTGGCTGCAATGCAGTGGGGGTTACCGGGTGCCGCATCATCGACTCGCCCAGGGAACGGATGGTAGCTATCCTCACCAACTCTCTTGTACCTTGCAATGGGCGGTTTCCTACCTTGGTCACACTGATCACCCTGTTTTTCGCCGCTGGCATTCAGGGAGATTCCATGGGAAATCTTCAGGCTGCTTTATATCTTACCTGCGCCATCCTCCTTGGTATCGCTGCTACTCTGGGCTGTTCCTGGCTTTTGTCTCATACGCTTTTGAAGGGGGTTCCTTCCTCCTTTACCCTGGAATTGCCTCCATACCGCAGGCCCCAATTTGGCAAGGTTATCGTCCGTTCGATTCTGGACCGTACCCTGTTTGTTCTGGGAAGAGCTGTGGCTGTGGCTGCTCCCGCCGGACTGGTTATATGGATTCTTGCCAATATCAACCTGGGAGGGCAGAGCATATTGGCTGGCCTCACCGGGATTTTGGATCCGTTGGGAAGAATCATGGGACTGGACGGGGTCATTCTGGCTGGATTTCTCCTTGGATTTCCTGCCAACGAAATCGTGGTTCCCATCATCCTTATGGCCTATCTGCAGACTGGCCACCTGGTGGAGATGAATAATTCCTCTGCACTTCTTAACCTTCTTACCGCCCAGGGATGGACCTGGAAAACAGCACTGTGCATGATGGTCTTCTGCCTGTTCCACTGGCCTTGTTCCACCACCTGCTTAACCATACGGAGAGAAACCGGAAGCTGGAAGTGGACTGCCGTGGCGGTTCTTCTTCCTACGGTTTTGGGTGTTCTTCTTTGTATGCTGATTCATTTGATTTTGTAAACAAAAAGGTTTAGCCGTTCCGGCAATGTCATTTAGATAATATGTAATCTTCCGAGATAACATAGCCTGGGGAGAGACTTATGTTGTGTTCTCCAGGGTACTTGAAGACCATCGATACTTAGGCGTTGTCTTTTAACGCCTTACGTACCGCTATGCTCTTCACGTAGCGCGAGCGTGCCCGGGAGAACACAACATAAGTCTCTCCCCAGGCGGACACTTTATAACATCTCAAACTGCAAGACTTTATCTAAATGACATTGGCCGTTCCGGAAAGCATTTGGTTTCCGGGATGGCTTTTTATTTTTGCACAAATGCTTAGATACAACTCTCAAAACTTCCGGCTCCCTCCACCGTGGCTTCGGCCGCTGCTGGAATGGTGGGTGGAACTGCGTCCGGCAAAGGATCCTCCAGAGCTACCTCCATGGCTGCCAGCGTTTCCCGTGTTTTTCGGAATTACCTGGCTGGTGACAAACTGATTCACCAGAATGTCGCTCTCATTCTGATAGGCAAACTGACAGTCTGCCCGATAGGCCATATTTGCGTTTCTGGCCTGTCCCGGAGTCCCTTTCATCTCATACTGGCGCTTTATATTAAGGCACACCATACCGGCTGTAAATGCGGATACTCCAAAAGCCAATAACACCTCATACCACCGGATGCTTCTATGTACGCTGATCCTGCCGGTATCTGTATCATAATTATACTGATTGGAAGGAATTCCTTGCGTTCCATAATATGCCGTGTCCTCCAGAAAGGCCTCTACACTGGCGGCAAAGTCATCCTCCGAGGCTCCTTCATATACATCATCCAGCATGGCCTCTATCCGTTCATCTGTAAAGATGCGGATAGCCTTTCCTTCTGTAGACAATACCAATTCCCGATTGTCCATATCAATCAGGAACATGATTCCGTCATGGCTACTGCCGTCTCCAAAGCCAGCAACCTCATAATTATAATCCGCATATTCCTGAGCACCCTTTCCTCCGGCATTCTCTATGGTTACCACAACAATGTCAATGCCCAACTTCTTCCTCTGTCCGGCGATCACCGATTCAAACTCCGCCTCTTCCTCTTCATCAAGAAGTTCCGCCATATCATACACCCTTTGACTGGAATTCCCGTCCAACTCCATCATCTCCTGGGCCTGGACGGCTCCTACCGGCATCATCCACAAAACAGCTGCCAATACCCATAATCCCACTTTTTTACATACAGGATTTCTCATGCCCACCACCCTTTCTTTGCCGTTTCTTTGTAAAATACAACCATATATAATTCGTACCTGCCAGCAACAAAAAAGTATATCAAATCAAATACCCTGCTACCAGAAGAACCGCCAGAAGCGGCAAAAACATCTCCAAAAAGAATATCCACAATTTCCCCGAATCTATTGGAAGTTTTCCACATAGTTTCCCCGTCTGTCCATTGCATGCAAAATAGTAGATCTTCCCGTCTTTCTTTCCCTTATATGTCAATGTCCACACTGGCAACAGCGCATAGTTCCACATAGGATTTCTAATCTCTGCCCTTTGAATTCTCACATTCACTTGATTGTAAGGCCCGATGCTTCCTCTCAAGCTGTTCCTGGCAAATTCCTGAACCTCTGTCTCAATCTCCTCTTTAAACTCCCCTTGCTCCATATCCCGTTTCTCCGCTAGAAATCCAGATAAAAATGCCATGGAAAAGGGCTTTATCTGCTGCAACTCAAAGGGCATAACCCCTTCTACCAGCTGTTTATCCGCCTTTTTCAGTGCATTGCGGGTCACATGATTGATCTTCATCTGTCCTTTTCGGGACACATCATATTTCTGGGTCTCCGTGTACCTTACAGTTCCGCTTTCCCATACACGCAGCTTCGTGGCCTCTGCCTCCATCTGCCCATCTACCTGGCAGCTGTACAGCCAATAAGGGAAATAGACTCCTGTCATCTTCTCAATCTGCTCCGGAGAGTAAAAATCTGTCGGGACAAACCGTTTATTCTTCAGCCAGGTTAGAAAGATCTCTTTTGCCTTCTCCTTTTCAATGGCAAAGGGCAGTACATAATCTGGCTCATAGGCTCCGTCTAACCGTCCTTTCAACACCACCGGATTATGGCAGTAGAAGCAAAAGGTGGCCGCTGTGGTCTCATCGGTCACAATCTCTGCGCCGCAGCTGGGACACATATATAAAATCGGAGCGGATGTATTTCCAGATACATTGGCCTGGATGCCTGGGGAATCTGGCTGTCCATTGGATGTTCTTGCCTGTTGGTTGGGGTCTGTCTGTTCCTCACCCTCATTGGGCACGATTTGCTCCAGTTCCTCTTTGCTAAACTGGGAAAGGCAATATTCACATGCAAACTTCTGAGAATCCGGGTCAAATATAAGACCGCCTCCACAGTTTGGGCATTTCCATGTCACTGCTGCCATAAAGTTCCTTCCTCCTCTTCTTCTATATCCTGTTTCAGCTGAACAAACTCTTTTTTCTCAAATTCCTGAATGGAGATGGCTTTCTTTCCCGGATTGGCAAATACGAAGATCTTGTCCACAGTTTCCAGGTAATTCTGGATCTTATCGTTGGTGGCACTGATGATTGCCTGGAATCCCAACCCTCTTATCAGCTGGATACAGCTGGCCACCTTCTCCGCATCCATCTTGGAAAA
>JAETTS010000152.1 GCA_021769025.1 Enterocloster bolteae | reverse complement strand
AGCCAGGGCTGAACCGAGGACGCAAGAAAAGCCCTTTCTTCTCATATTCCTTCCGAATCTCTTCATTGACCTGGTCGCAATAATCTTCTAGCATAGCCGCAGCTGCAGCCTGAAACACCACCGCCTTACTCATCTGCAGCCGGTTGTATCTAAGTAGCAACGTATCCACTCCGCTTCCCAAGGTAGCTGCAAACAGAATCACCTGCATGCAGCCATCCAAGTTTCGTCTAAGGGCTCTGCTGTGGGTTCGAAATCCGTATCCGTCGATTCCATCCTCCTCAAAAAACCGTAACGGATACTCCTGGTAGACAGACTTGGGAGAAGAGATACGTTCCAGTTCCTGCCAGCACTGCTCCACCAGCGCCAGAACCAGGCTGTCTGCCTCCTGCCCATGATATCCCAGATACCGCAGTGTCTCTTTCACATTCATGCCTGCTTCCTCCCCGTACTCTCATGTATCGACCTGTGCAATGGTGAAAACAGACTTTGGATCACAAAATCTCCCACAAGTTCTCTTGAATCCTCCTGGCTACATCCGGCTTATTCATGGAATACACATGGATCCCATTGACCCCGTTGGCAACCAGATCGATGATCTGCTCTGTGGCATAAGCGATCCCTGCCTGTTTCATAGCTGCCGGATTGTCGCCAAACCGATCCACGATGGCCTTAAACCGGGAGGGAAGATAGGTGCCGGACATCTGGCAGATTCGCTTAATCTGGGACACATTGGTCACCGGCATGATTCCTGCCACCACAGGCACCGTAATCCCCCTCTCCCGAATGCGGTAAAGGTAATTATACAAAATGTTATTGTCAAAAAACATCTGGGTAGTCACAAAATCGCAGCCAGCCTCCACCTTTTCTTTCAGATGGGTAATGTCCTCTGTCTTGTTGACCGATTCCACATGCCCTTCCGGATAACAGGCAGCACCGATGCAAAAATCACCTGTTTGTTTGATCTCACGGATCAGCTGGGAGGCATACTGGTATTCCCGTTTTACTGCCCCCTCCTTGGGGATATCTCCCCTGAGGGCAAGGACATTCTCAATCTTTTTCTCCTTAAGCTCCTTAAGAACCTGGAGTACATGTTCTCTGGTAGACGATACACAAGTCAGATGAGCCAGGGCAGGAACCTGATACTGATTATTAAGGGTGTCCGCAATATCTACTGTATACCGGCTGGTACCTCCCCCTGCCCCATAGGTAACGCTCATAAAGGAAGGATGCAGGTTGGCGATCTCCTTTGCCGCCTTCTCCACAGAATCATAATTGTCCAATGTCTTCGGTGGAAAGACCTCAAACGATAAGGTAGGCTTTCCCTGTGCCAAAATATCTCTGATCTTCATAGCTTCTCTCCCGTCTCCTGCTTTTTCGTTTCGTTCTTCCCACCTATTGTAATCACTTTCCCCTGTTTTTGCAATGGAATATCCAAAAACTACAACAAGTTGTTACCACTTTGTTACTGCCCCATGAAAATACTCGCCATAGGCGAATCTGCCGGAAGGATCAGGGTATTGCCAGATCCGGTGAGGGATGCCCTTGCCGCATCCAGGGCCCTGGTAAATGCGTAGAATTCCGCCCTCTCCGGCGTATTGTAAGCTGCTGCCAGAATTCTCATGTATTCCGCCTCTCCCTCCGCCGTAATAGCCGCTGCCTCTGCCTGGGCATTGGATATATTGATGGCAATCTCTCTGTCCGTGGTATTCTGGATCACCTTTGCCTCTGACTGCCCTTCTGCCGTGTAGGTGGCGGCAATCTTATCTCTCTCAGAGATCATCCTTTCATAGACCGCCTCCTTATTGTCTGCAGGAAGGTCAAGCCGCTTGGTCTCCACCGACAGGATCTGGATGCCGTATTGCTCCATGGAAGTCCCAATATTGTCCATAATCGCCTGGGACAATACTCCATCCCTGCCGCTGATCACATCATTCTGGCTTAGGCTGCTGATCACATTCTTAATGGAATTGTATACCGTGGTGTCAATTCTTCTCTCTGCATTGGGGATGGAAGAATTTAATGTCTGGGCAAATGTTAAGGGATCGGTAATCTTCCACAAGACATAACTGTCTGTCAGCATAGTCTTCTTGTCCATGGTGATCACATCCGAGGCTGCCAGGTCATAAAGAAGGATTTCCTTGGGAAGTGTGTCCGCACTTTGAATAAACGGCACTTTAAATGAGATCCCTGCCTGGCTCACCACCCGGTTCACCCTTCCGAACTCTCTTATCAGCTTATATTCATTTTCCTGTGTAATTACCAGGGAATTGCTGATTCCCACCAGTACCACCAGCCCAATGATCACTGCAATCCCTTTTCCTATGGCTTTCTTCATCGTCCTATTCATCCTTTCTATCTTCTATTTAACTTATATTTGGCTTGTATCCGTCCTGTGTCTATCCTGTATCGGTCAGTTTTTTCCCTTTATTCCTGGCTGGATGGGGCACTAACCCCTTGCTGGCTTTTTGCACTCTCCTGATTCTCTGATGGCTCTGATGCCGTAAAACTGTCTAAGGGAAGCAGCGTATTGGTCTTATCTGTTCCGTCAATAATCACCTTAAGCCTTGGAAGCACATCCTCCATCGCCTCATAGAACATACGCTGTTTTGTCACCTGAGGATTCTTCATGTATTCCTCGTACATGGCGTTAAACTTGGCAACCTCTGCATTGGCCTCATTGATCCTCCTGGTCTTCTGGGCTTGTGCCTCCTGCATGATCTTATCGATCTCTGCTGTCGCCTCAGGCAGCTTTTCATTGCGGTATTTATTGGCATTGTTGATGGCGGTCTCCTTGCCCTGCTTTGCTGTCTCCACTGCCTTAAACGCCTCCATAACCGCCTCTGTAGGCGGCTCTGAGTCCTGGATCGTCACCTGGGTCACCTGAAGCCCGATATCGTGGGTTTCCAGCTGTTTTATAATCATATCCCTTATTTTCGACTGGATCTCATTTTTCCCTGTGGTTAAAACCTCATCCACATCATAACTTCCGATGACGCTGCGGATACAGCTTTTGCTGATATTTTCCAGCACCAGCACCGGCTCCTTGGAGGCATACACCGCCTTTACCGGATCCGCCACCTTATACTCGATGAAGAAATCCACGTTGACAAAATTGTAGTCCTTGGTTATCATCAGGGAATCCCGTTCTTCACTCTCATTATTCTCCAGGTTATATCCAATAGAAAATCCCTGAATGGTGGTATTCACTTTCCGTACCTTCTGTATCATGGGAATCTTGAAATGCAGTCCTGGCTCGCTTACATTTTTCGCCACCCCGAAGGTGGTTAACACCGCCTGCTCCTGCTCCTGAATATTATAGAAACAGTCCAGCCCCAGAATCACCACCAGAAGCGCGACCACAACCCATCCTGCCGTTTTTCTTGCTTTCTTCCATTTTTTTACCACATCATTATACCGTTCCATTTTTCCCGGATCATACGTTTCCATACTGTTCTCACCTTTCTTTTTTCTAAGCCAAATACCTATCGGTTACCTTGTCTCCATAAAAGGACGCTGTGGGGATCCTCCACAAAAGCGCGTCTGCTTTATCCCAAACCGTTCTGATAAAGCAAAAAGACTTTTACTGACACCTAATGGTTTCAATAAAAGTCTTGCAGTCTTTCAAATAGTATGCGGATAGTGTTCCTCTATCGTCTTGACGACATCTATTCATCGTTGCCGATGCGCTACTCCCTCTTATGTTGTGTCTACTATATCACATTCCCCGTTGTTTGTCAATAATTTATCAATCTCTTGTAAATATTTCATGATATGGTAAAATGGTAGAATCTAAACTGCTTTGACCCTGGGAAGTCAAATGTGTGTATATCCCCAAAATATTGTTCTTTCAGGAAGGAGAACTCACATGAAACAGAAAACAGGCATCAAAGTATTTCTCGAACGCAAGGGCGTACATATCACGCCGAAAACGTATCTTATCGATGCGATGGGGGCCATGGCCTTCGGTCTGTTCGCATCCCTGCTTATCGGAACCATCTTCGGCACCCTGGGTGAAAAAACAGGAATCCTCATTTTCCAGACTATAGCGGAATATGCCAAAAGCGCCACTGGAGCGGCTTTAGGCGTGTCTATCGCCTATGCGCTGAAAGCTCCGCAACTGGTACTGTTCTCCGCTGCCACAGTAGGCATTGCCGGAAATGCGTTGGGAGGTCCGGTAGGGGCCCTGGTATCCACAGTGATTGCCACAGAACTTGGAAAAATCGTCTCCAAAGAGACCCGGGTTGATATCCTGGTTACTCCTGGCATCACCATCATATCCGGTGTGCTGGTGGCTCAGTTTGCAGGTCCTGGCGTATCCGCGTTCATGACTGCTTTCGGCAGCCTGGTTAAAACCGCCACGGAACTCCAGCCATTCTTCATGGGAATCCTGGTGTCCGCCCTCATTGGTATCGCTTTGACTCTTCCCATCAGCAGCGCTGCAATCTGCATTATGTTAAGTCTGGATGGCCTGGCAGGTGGAGCGGCCACAGCTGGCTGCTGTGCTCAGATGATCGGCTTTGCCGTCCTAAGTTTCCGCGAAAATGGCATGGGCGGCCTTCTGGCCCAAGGCCTGGGTACTTCCATGCTTCAGATGGGCAACATTGTAAAAAACCCCAGAATATGGATTCCTCCTACCCTGGCCTCCATGGTGACAGGCCCAGTGGCCACCATGGTATTCCGTCTGGAGAACATTCCGGCCGGCTCCGGCATGGGTACCTGCGGCTTGGTAGGTCCTATCGGAATCTACACGGCTATGGGCGGCGGCAGCCGTATGTGGCTGGGGATCCTGCTGGTATGCTTCGTCTTTCCTGCAGTCCTTACCTGGATCTTCGGAACGCTTCTCCGGAAGACAGGTTGGATCAAAGCCGGAGACTTATCTTTAGATCTGTAAATCTGCAGATCCAGTGCACATCCGGATAGTTATAGAAAACCTTTAGGCATGGGTACAGCCTTTCGTCTCATATATATAGAAACAACTCTGTTTCCATAAAGGATTTCCTATGCATTCTCTCTCTGATTTGTTGAAAGGTGTTCTCGTAGGGGTAGCCAACATACTGCCTGGAGTAAGCGGCAGTGCGCTGGCTGTCTCCATGGGAATTTACGGCACCTTGATCCATGGGATTACCATGTTTCCGAAACAACCGAAAAAAAGCCTACAGACGCTGCTTCCCTATCTCATCGGGGCTCTGTGCGGCGTCATCGGCCTTTCATTTACCATCGAATATCTCTTTTCCCACTATCCATTACATACCAGCCTTCTGTTCATGGGCCTGATTCTGGGAGGGGTTCCCTCTATCTTTTCCCGTGCCGTCAAGGGAGGAAGCCCTGGCTCCTGTATCAGCACATGCCTCATTGCCTTTATGCTGGTCATGGCCATGTCCATGATGGATCATTCCGACTCCCAACCTGTCACCTTGTCTTTCTCTCTTTCCTGCGGCCTGAAGCTGTTTCCTCTGGGGGTTCTGGGAGCTGCCACCATGATCATTCCAGGCATCAGCGGTTCCATGATTCTAATGATGTTAGGGTACTACCAACCTCTTCTCACATCCGTCAACCGGTTCCTTCGCTCCATAGCCATGCTGAACCTTTCCTCAGCATGGGCAGAATGTTTAATCTTGCTGCCTTTCTGCCTGGGAATCCTTGTAGGCTTTTTCCTCTGCGCCAAATTGATTGATGCACTCCTAAGCCATTTTGCCCCTGTGACTTACTGTGCAATTCTGGGGCTGGTTCTGTCCTCTCCCATAGCCATCCTTTCAGAAATCCCCAGGCAGGCACTTACACCATCCGGAATCATCAGCGGAATCCTGCTTTTTTCCATCTCCCTTGTGTTTACCTGCTGGTATTCTCAGAAGGAAGAATAGGCTATCCCTCTGTTTTTTTCACTGGAGCCGGAGCCTGTGCCAGAAGGATAGCGCAGAATACCAGCACACAACCAAACAACTCCTTTGGCGACAGCTTCTGCCCCAGAATCACCCAGCCAGCCAGAAGGGAAAATGCAGACTCCAGGCTTAGGATCAATGCCGCAATGGTAGGATCCGTATGCTTCTGCCCTACCACCTGCAGAGTATACGCCACGCCGCAGGACATAATCCCCGCATAACTGATGGGCAGCCACGCCTCCAGAATGGAAGACCAGGACGGCCGTTCTGTCAAAACCATAACCAGAAAGGCCAGAATCCCTGCCGTAAAAAACTGGACGCAGGAGATAAAGACTCCGTCTGCCTTGGGCGAAAAATAGTCAATAATCAGAATATGGAAGGAAAAGGCAATAGCGCAAAGGAACAGGTACACATCTCCTTTTCCGATGCCAAATCCACCGGTCATACACAACAGATACATGCCTACCGTAGCCACCGCCACACTGACCCACACGGTCCATCCTGCCTTTTTTTTCATAAATATCCCCAATACAGGAACAATCACAATATAGAGGGCGG
>JAETTS010000151.1 GCA_021769025.1 Enterocloster bolteae | reverse complement strand
GCAGCAGTCGAAAAGGCTGATACCCATGGTAATCGTACGGACATCCAGCTTCTCATGCTCAATCATATTGTTGGTCTCAATGACTTCAAACATATTCAACATCTGGCGTTCCTCCTAAATACGATGCATTTTTGTGAAGATCTCTTCTCTCTGGCACTTGATGCGTACGCCGATTTCCTCTCCCAGCCTCTCCAGATCCGAGGAGATCATCTCAAAGGGCTTCAGGGAGTTGTCCATATCCACAATCATCATCATATTGAAAAATTCCTGTACAATAGTCTGGGAAATGTCCAGAATATTCACCTGGTTCTCTGCCAGATAGGTACACACCTTAGCGATGATTCCCACCGTATCTTTTCCCACTACCGTAATAATAATCTTGTTCATAACCGGTCTCCTTTTTATATGGTATCATTTACCCTCCCGCAGGCAATCCAGCCTCTCCCTTTCCAGGGCAGGGTATTGGATCTACAGCGTAACAATCTCCGACATCATGTCTCGCTTGGCAACCGATATAGAAAAATCGGAAGCCTTATACTCATGGTCTCCCTGGTCAATCTCCAGCTTCACCGTCTCGTAGGCCAGTTCCTCATAATTATTCTCTTTGCTCAGATGTCCCAGAAAAATATGCTTCAGGTGATCATTAAGAATATAGTTTAGGAGCCGTCCCGCATTGTCATTGGACAGATGCCCATGATCGCTTAAAATCCTTCGTTTCAGGTAATAGGGGTACGGCCCTGTCTCCAGCATCCGCACATCATGGTTGGACTCCAAAAGGATCCCGTCAAGCCCCTGAAGGTGTTGGATGATATACTGGTCATAATGTCCCATGTCCGTGGCAACGGCTATGGATTTTCCCTGGCTCTGAATCCGGTAAGCCACCGGGTTGGCCGCATCGTGGTCAATGGAAAATGGCTTTACCACCATGTCTCCGATGGAAAACTCCACATCTGGCAGTATGGGAGTTAAAAGTTCCTTTGGGTACTCCCCCAGACAAGTTAATTTCTGGATCTCCTCCAGGGTCTCCTTTGTGCCATAAATGGGTATCTCATACTTTCTCGCCAGGATTCCCAATCCTTTTACATGATCGGAATGCTCGTGGGTGATGACCACACCCCTTAACTCGCTGCCTTTGACTCCGATCTCATTCAGGCCTTGTTCGATCCGCTTGTTGCTGATTCCCGCATCTACCAGAATGTGGGTATTCTCAGATCCTGCATAGATGCAGTTGCCGCTGCTGCCGCTGGCAATGCTCACTAATCTCATGATATGGACGCTTCCTTTAAACGTAATAGGTTCTGTTGGCGTTATATATCGTTCAAAGAATCTTTAGAATACAACGCTACGTATAACCATATCATATTTTATAGGAAATGTCACCTGAATTTGATTATCTCTGGATCATATCTCTGAACCACATGTTAACCTTGTAACCGTTGGGGGCCCCCTGAACAGTTACTTAACCGCTTCCTTTAAGATGCTCCACCGCGGCTTGAATTAAGCTGTTTAGTTCCTCGCTGGTTCCGTTATTGTCTATCA
The DNA here is from genome assembly GCA_021769025.1 of Enterocloster bolteae. Next base: position 4,912 of record JAETTS010000151.1, on the reverse strand, counting down.
ATACATCTGCGTGCTGCCTGTAGGTTTCCTCCGGCGGCTGGCCTGCTATCATATCCTGACACCGCTCTCTGGAATATCCCCGTTTTTCCATCAGACGTTGTATCCGGTTGTCTCTGTCTGTGCTGACATACCATACGCTCTGAAACAGATCATGAGGCTTCTCTGGCATCAGAGCGGACTCCACCACAAGCAGGGGAGCAGCGGTATGTTGAATCCACTGTTCTACCTTGTCCCACACCAGGGGATGGATCAGGCTGTTGATCTGGTCTCTGGTCTTGTCATCTGCAAAAACTAAGCGAACCAATTCCGGCTTGTAGAGTCTTCCGTTCCCATCCAGAATTCCCTTTCCAAATGCCTTCACAAGGGCTTCATGTCCCGGCTGCCCTGGTTCTTCCAATTCCTTGGCCACCATATCCGTCTGAAGCACTGCCGCGCCGTATTCCTCCTTTAGCGCTCCCAGAATCCGGCTTTTCCCGGAACCTACGCCGCCGGTTAAGAGAATGGCTTTCCTCGTTTTACTTGGCATCATACCAGTTTCCTCCGCTGTGGGCTTCCACTTCCAGAGACACCCTAAGATGGGCGGCCTCTCTCATCTTCGTCTCCAGAATTTCCGTGACTTCTGCAAGTTCTGGCTTCCAGGTCTCCACCAAAAGCTCGTCGTGAACCTGAAGGACAATCCTGGACTTCAGATTTCGTTTCCGCAACTCCCTGTCTACCCCGATCATGGCCAGTTTCATAATATCCGCCGCTGTTCCCTGGATCGGCGAGTTCATAGCTACCCGTTCCCCAAAGGAGCGCTGCATAAAATTGGCAGACTTCAGTTCAGGGATGGGTCTTCTGCGCCCGAACATAGTCACCACATACCCTTGCTTCTTGCCCTCTTCCACCTGTCTGTCCAGAAATGCCTTCACCCCAGGATAAGTCTCAAAATACTTGTCAATGTAATCCTCCGCCTCCTTGCGGCTGATACTTAAGTCCTCACTAAGCCCGAAGGCACTGATCCCATACACGATCCCAAAATTTACCGCCTTGGCATTGCGCCGTTGAAGGGAAGTCACTTCATCCAGCGGAATATGAAAGACCTGGGATGCCGTGATAGCGTGAATATCCTGTGCTTCCTTATACGCCCCGATAAGCCTCTCATCCTCCGACATATGCGCCAGTATCCTTAATTCAATCTGAGAATAGTCTGCATCCACAAACGTGTAACCTTCCTCCGGCACAAATACTTTCCGTATCTCACGTCCCAATTCCATCCGCACCGGAATATTCTGCAGATTGGGCTCCGTGCTGCTGATACGTCCGGTGGCTGTAATGGTCTGGTTGAAGGTGCCATGGATCCTTCCGTCGTCCCGTATAAACCCATAGAGCCCTTCTGCATACGTGGAATTCAGCTTGGCATACTGGCGGTACACCAGAATCTTCTTTACAATCTCGTACTCCGGCGCCAGCTTTTCCAGCACATCCGCAGCGGTGGAATACCCGGTCTTGGTTTTCTTCCCGTGAGGCAGCTTCATATGGTCAAACAGAACCTCCCCCAGCTGCTTCGGAGAGTTTATGTTGAATGTCTCCCCAGCCAGGCTGTAGATCTCCTGTTCCATCCGCCCCAGCTCCACCTTCAGGCGATCCCCATAAGTCTTCAAAGTCTCTTTCTCCACCTGGATTCCGGCCTGCTCCATGTGGTAAAGACTGTAGATCAATGGCATCTCCATCTCCACAAACAGATTCCACATGCCGCTTTCCTCCAGCTTTTTCTGAAGAACTGCTGCCGATTTCCAGGCGATGTATCCCATGTAGCAGAGGCAAGTCTCCGCCTTTTTCTCTTCTTCCTCCAGAGCACTTCCTAAAGAAGACTTCCCTACAAGGTCGATTTTGGAAGGACCTGTGACCCCCAGGTAATCCCGGGCAATATCATCATAGTCATACGTATCTTTTAATGGATTGAGAAGATATCCGGCTACCTCCACATCCATAGCCGGACTGCCATCCTCCACAGCCAGCCAGGGAAGCTGCCGTTTCAGATTCAGGGTTGCCGCCCGCTTACATCCAGGAATCAGCCGGCTCATCTTCTCAGCCAGGTATTGTCCTGTTAAAAATCCCTCCGCAGCGATCCCATAGATATGAGACTCCCCAAAACAGAGAGCCAGTCCCTTGACCTTGTCCTTTTCCACCAAAAGCTGAAATCCCAGAATCTTTTCTGCCTCCGCCTTTTGAAACACCTCTTCCGCCTGCCCCAGATCCCGTATCATCACAAAACGCTCTTCCACAGCCGGCTTCTCCATAGTATTGGCATCAAACCTGGCCAATATGGATTTGAATCCCAGCCGCTTCATATACTCATAGGCTTCCTGAGTATACAGATTGCCAATCTCCATGTCCTTATAAGAAAATGGGATGGGGCAGTCAATGCAGATGGTAGCCAGAGTCTTGCTCATCTGGGCCATATCGTAATGCTCCTCCAACGCCTTTCTTGCTCTAGGGGGCTTTATCTCTTCCAGATGGGCATAGGCATTCTCAATACTTCCATAGGAAACAATCAGGCTGGTAGCCGTCTTCTCACCGATGGAGGGCACCCCTGGGATATTGTCAGATGCATCCCCCATAAGAGCCTTTACATCGATGAATTCCACAGGAGTCACCTGATACTCTCTCTTTACGTCCTCCGGATAGTAATCCTTTACCTCCGTGCCGTTGCGGCTGGTTTTGGGTATCCGGATCTTGATGTGGGTATCCGAAAGCTGAAGCAGATCCCGATCCCCCGACACCACGGACACCTCTACCCCGTCCGCCGCATTCTTCTTCGCCAACGTCCCCAGCACGTCATCCGCCTCATACCCCTTAAGCGTCATAATGGGAATTCCCATGGCCTTCAATACTTCCATCATCAAAGGCACCTGCTGGGCCAGTTCCTCCGGCATAGGCTTCCGGTTTCCTTTATATTCCCCGTACATCTTGTGGCGGAAGGTAGGCTCTTTTAGGTCAAATGCCACTGCCAGGTGATCCGCCTGCTCCTCCTCCAGGATCCGGAACATGATATTAAGGAATCCGAATACTGCATTGGTATGGAGCCCTTCTGAGTTGGTCAAGTCCGGCACCCCGTAAAAGGCCCTGTTTAAAATACTGTGGCCATCAATCAAAACTAATTTATTGTTCATTTCCCGTTCCTCCTTTCTAAAAGCCTTGTTGCCACCAGATTCGGCATTGTAGTGCTATCATAACAATCAGACTGATAAGAAGTAACGTATCCGCCGCATAGCGGGCGACATCCACCAGGTGGATGCTGTATAATTTCTGCCTGGAGGCCAAAAGGTCTTCCTCCATATCTCCTTTAATGTTGTAATTCCCCGTATCAGAGTCCAGCTGGCGAATACCTGCCTCCACTGTATAATATATCTCAAGCTCCTCCTTACAATTCTCGCAGGAATCGATGTGGTCTAAAAACTCCTCCATCAGCTGGTCGTCCTCCAGCTCATGCCGGATATAAGGAATCACAAGATTTTCCGCTTCTTTACAAGTCATTCACCCGCCTCGCTTTCCAAAAAAGAACAAAGGTATAAAGCCCTTAACCACGAAAACAAAGACTTTACACCGATTGATTTGTGACTATAAGATTACTTTCTACATTATAATAGATAGTTGATTCGGTGTAAAGTCTTTCTTCCACAATCAAAAAATCACTGCAATCCCCTGAATCAGGAATTACAGCGACTTCTCTCTCTTTCCTTATTCTTTTATCTTATCAATATCTGTAAGGTTAACGCCTAATGAAGTTAAAATCGCTTTCAATGACAAATAATCATTTTTCAGCCCTTCATATGTTTCAACCGCATTTTCTTTCCTTGCATTTTTCATATGAGACTGCAATGAGACTGCACTTTCTGAAATTGCTCTACAACATCTCTTACAATTTCACCGTTATTAGGCATAGCACTCACCTCCCAATCATGGAAAATCCTTTATCGAAGCATCCTTTCTTTTTGTCCACAAAAACACCTGCTCTCCAGAACATACCTGGATATTGATCTCTAATCTACATATAATTATATCAATCTCCCGGGAAGGTGTAAAGTCTATATTCAAATTTAATCAACGAAAAAAATCGTTGAAACCCTAAAATACCGGATTCTCAACGATTCTTGCCCCTGCCAAGGAGTGCCGGCCGCGGGACTTGAACCCGCACGGTATTGCTACCAATGGATTTTGAGTCCACCTCGTCTGCCATTCCGACAGGCCGGCATCATTTCCTGCAACGTCTGTTATTCTAGCATATGTCCGAAAATTTTGCAAGTGTTTTCGAATAAAAAATCCTTTCTCTTTACATCCCCTGCCATTTTCATTATAATCATAGATAGCTTTTCAGAAAATATAGGAAACTGCAAAGGATACTCTTATGAAAATACCAAATTCCCATACGTATACCAACAGCCAGATCATCAATGGCATCGCCCTGGGGTTCTCCCTCTCGTTTCTGATTTCCGCCTTTCTCGCTGCCCATTATACAGGAGAATGGGGAAATGTTCTTAATAACTGGTACCTGATCATGGTATCGCCCTGTCCTTTAGTCACCGACTATTTTGATATCGGCGGCCTGGCAAGCGCCATGCTCAACGCCGGAGCCTGCGGCCTGTCCTGTTTTCTGTTTATGGTTCTTTTAAAAGGCGAGTCCCGTGCCAATACTCTGGCCGGTTACTTTCTGGTAGTGGCCCACTGCTTCTACGGCCTGAATTTTCTCAATATGTGGCCTTGTTTCCTGGCTCCCTTTTTGTATCTGCGCTTTAAAAAGCTGAATTTTAAAAAGAACCTTCATATCTGTATGTTTACCACCAGTTTCAGCCCCTTTATCAGCGAATTGTTATTCCGTTATACCCTGGGCGACACCTATACCTTTGGCCGTCCGGTTTTAACCGTAACT
>JAETTS010000150.1 GCA_021769025.1 Enterocloster bolteae | reverse complement strand
TCGGTACTATCCATATATGTGTCTCTGACATTTTCCATGGTTTATTTTATCCTGGTGGAGGATCCAGGGAAGGGCTTGATTCAGGCTCTGAAGGAAAGCCGCAATATGATGATTGGCAACCGGTTGCGCTTTTTGGGCTTAAGCTTAAGCTTCTTAGGATGGATGTGTCTGGGAATGATGAGCTTCGGCATTGGAATGCTGTGGATCATGCCGTATATGACCTGTACCACCATCTATTTTTACCTGGATCTTCAGCCGCAGATTGAAACCATCCCACCCCAGATGACATGGAATCAACCCTTTTGATTTTCCAGGAATAAGGACAATGGAAAACCGCATAGGATACACCAAAGAGAAGAGGCAGGTTTTTCTGGAGTTTGAGAATATCGGAGTTGAAACAGAAGGAAGTTATCAATGCAGAGGACTGCAAGCGGTTGGGATTTGTAGGCGATGTGGATTTTGATATGTGCAATGGCTGCATGATCGCCATCATTGTGCCTGGGCCCGGATGCTTTTGCGGGTTTCTTGGAAGAGAAAAGGAATATGTGATTCCGTTCTGCGATATTGTACAGGTGGGGGATGACATTATTCTGGTGAATGTAAAACGAAAAGATGTGGAGGAAAACTGCAGGCTGTGATGGTCTGCAGTTTTTTAACGTTTCCTCTATCTGTGAAAACGTAAGGGGAAAAAGCCCTTGATCAATCACATATATTGTGATAGGATACTAAAGGCATACTAGATATTGAAGAATTTTGTTGACAGAAGGAGAATGGGAAGATGGAACTAGAAGAGTGGCTTGGAAAGGAAAACCAGCTGGGAATCGATATCTGGAATAAGAAATATAAGGATGGAGAGGAAAATTTTGAACAATGGCTGGGGCGAATCAGCGACGGGAATGAAGAGATTGCCCAGCTGATCCGGGAGAAGAAATTTTTGTTTGGCGGAAGGATCTTATCCAACCGAGGGCTGGAGAACCATGGCAGAAAGGTCAGCCTATCCAACTGCTATGTGGTGGAGCCGCCGGAGGACAATATAGAGAGTATTTTTGAATGTGCCAAGAAGCTGGCCCGCACCTACAGCTACGGAGGCGGATGCGGGGTGGATATCTCAGGCTTAAGCCCCAGGGGAGCCAAGATCAACAATGCGGCCAAGGAGACCACCGGAGCGGTGTCCTTTATGGAGCTTTACTCCCTGGTGACAGAACTGATCGGCCAGAACGGGCGCAGAGGCGCTTTGATGATATCCATAGACTGTTCCCATCCGGATGTGATGGAGTTTGTGGATTTGAAAATGGATCTGAACAAGGTGACTAAGGCCAATATTTCCGTGAGGATCAACAACCGATTTATGGAGGCGGTGAAGGAGAACAAGCCCTTTGAACTGTATTTCAAACGGCAGGCCACAGGGGAGGAGATCCGCGTGGAGGCCAATGCCAGGGAAATCTTCCACCACATTGCAGAAGTGAATTGGGACTATGCGGAGCCGGGGGCTTTGTTCTGGGATCGGGTGAAAGAATGGAATCTGCTGAGCAATACGGAGGAATTCTCTTATGCCGGCGTAAATCCATGTGCGGAGGAGCCCCTTCCGGCAGGGGGAAGCTGCCTGCTGGGAAGCATCAATCTGGCGGAATTTGTGAAACGGCCGTTTACGGCTCAGGCAAGCTTTGATTATGAAGGCTTTAAACGGTGTGTTAAAGCATCTGTCAGGGCCCTGAATGAGGTATTGGAGGAGGGGCTTGCCCTTCACCCATTGGAGGAACAGCAGGCCAGTGTGGCGGACTGGCGGCAGATCGGCCTGGGGATCATGGGATTGGCAGATATGATGATCAAGCTTGGGATTACCTATGGCTCCCAGGAAGCCTTGGAGCTGTGCCACAGGATCGGGTTTGCCATGGCGGATACGGCCATTGAGGCTTCGGCGCTCCTTGCCAAGGAATTGGGTGCATATCCCAAGTGTGCTGTGGATCGTATCATGGAAACACCTTATTTTAAGGCCAATACGTCTGAGAAGACAGCAGATTTGGTGAGAAAATACGGTCTCAGGAATTCCCAGCTGTTAACCATCGCGCCTACAGGAACCTTGTCTACGATGCTGGGGATTTCCGGTGGTATTGAGCCTATCTACGCCAATTACTATGAGAGGAAAACGGAGAGCCTTCACGGCAGTGATGTCTATTATAAGGTGTACACAAAGATTGTGGAGCAGTATATGAAGGACCACAAGATTACGGATGACAGGAATCTGCCAGACTATTTTGTGACGGCTATGACGCTGGAGTACCATCAGCGGATCGACATGCAGGCAGCGTGGCAGACCCATATTGATGCTTCCATCAGTTCTACGGTCAATGTACCCAGGCAGTTTACAGTGGAGGAGACAGAAAACCTGTATCTGTATGCCTATGAGATGGGGCTTAAGGGAATCACCATCTTCCGGGATGGGTGCAAGAGAACCTCCATACTGTCCACAGATACTCCGCCGGCAGCCAAGGCAGGAGACGGCCTTGGAAGAGGCGAGATTATTCTGGTAACCGACGATGTGGTGGGGAAGAAGCGGAAACTGATCACCGGGTGCGGAAGCCTTCACTGTATCGCCCTGTTTGACCCCAATACAGGTGCGCTTCTTGAGACCTACTTAAGCAAGGGCTCTACTGGCGGGTGCAACAATTTCATGATCGGGCTTTCCCGCATGATCTCCATCAGTGCCAGGGGAGGGGTGGACATCTATACGATTATCGACCAGTTGAATTCCACTGGATCCTGCCCGTCCTACACGGTCCGCAAGGCCACCAAGGGAGATACAAGCAAAGGCGCCTGCTGTCCCATGGCAGTGGGCAATGCGCTTCTTGATATGTATGATGAGGTTCAGGCAGAGATCGCCCAGAAGAACCGTGAAGGAAAGCAGCTGCCTAAAAAGATGGAGAAGCCTAAGACAGTCAGTGTGAAAAGCCTGAAGAAGGACAAGCCAGTGTGTCCGGAGTGTGGGGAATTCCTGGTGTTCGAGGGCGGATGCAACGTGTGCAAAAGCTGTGGATGGAGTAAATGTATGTAAAGGAGGGGATGTTTCATGAAGAAGTTTATCAACGATGCCAATCTGGTGGAAGACCAGATGATCCAGGGGCTTGTGAAGGCTTACCCGGATAAGCTTCGGAAGCTGGAGTGCGGCAATGTGGTAGTCCGCAGGCAGAAGAAAGAGGGAAAAGTGGCGTTGGTCAGCGGAGGCGGCAGCGGCCATGAGCCAGCCCACGCCGGATATGTGGGAGATGGAATGCTGGATGGAGCCGTGGCCGGGCCGGTGTTCACCTCCCCTACGCCGGATCAGATTTACGAGGCAGTCAAAGCTGTGGATGCCGGCCAGGGGGTTTTGTTGGTGGTGAAAAATTACACTGGTGATGTGATGAATTTTGAGATGGCTGCCGAGATGGCTCAGATGGAAGGGATCCCGGTGGAGACGGTGATCACCTGCGATGACGTGGCGGTGGAGGACAGCCTGTACACTGTAGGAAAAAGAGGGGTGGCCGGAACCATTTTCGTCCACAAAATTGCAGGGGCCAAGGCAGAGACTGGGGCTACCCTGGAGGAAGTGTTGCATCTGGCTAAAAGAACAGCCAGTCAGGTACGGACCATGGGGGCAGCCATCGCACCCTGTACGGTTCCGGCAGCCGGACAGCCAGGATTTTCCCTGGAGGAAGAAGAGATGGAAGTTGGAATCGGGATCCACGGGGAGCCGGGGACTCACAGGGAGAGCCTAAAAAAGGCGGATGCCATTGCAGATGAGCTTCTGGACAGGATCCTGGATGGATTTGACCTGGAGGGAAATGAGGTGGCGGTATTAATCAATGGGGCAGGCGGAACGCCACTCATGGAGCTTTATATTATCAACAATCATGTGCAGGATGTGCTGAAGGAAAAAGGGATTTCCGTATATCGGACCTACGTGGGAAACTATATGACATCCATTGAGATGCAGGGATTTTCCATATCGATCCTCAAGCTGGACGACGAGATGAAGGCAATGCTTCTGGCACCGGCGGATACACCTGCATGGAAGGAGTGACAGACAATGGCATGTTCAGAAGACTTGTTGGCAGCAGTAAAGGCTATGGCGGAAGTGATCGAGGAGAACAAAGACTGGCTGACGGATCTGGATCGGCCAATTGGCGATAGCGACCATGGGATCAATATGGCCAGAGGATTCAAAGAGGTGGAGAAGAAGTGCTCTGGGATGGAGGGAAAGGATGCCGGAACCATTCTAAAAACCGTGGGGATGACTCTGGTATCCACTGTAGGCGGCTCGGCAGGCCCTCTGTATGGCACTGCATTTATGAAGGCAGGGATGGCTCTGGCAGGGAAGACAGAGTTCTCTATGGCGGACATTCTGGTTGCCTTTGACCAGGCGATAGCCGGGGTGAAGCAGAGAGGAAAATCTGAGGCCGGGGAGAAGACCATGTTGGATGCCATGATACCGGCTTTGGAGACCATGAAACAGGCAGAGGTACAAGGGAAAAGCCGTAAGGAGATTTTTGCAGAAGGCGTGAAGGCTGCCTGGGCCGGAGCGCAATCTACCAAGGATATGATCGCAACCAAGGGGAGGGCCAGCTATGTAGGTGCCCGGGGAATCGGTCACCAGGATCCGGGGGCTACATCGTTTTCCCTTCTTCTGGAGGCAGTCAGCCGTTCCACAAAAACAGGTGCAGGACAGGTGGAAATGGTATTGAACGCTGAAATGGAGGAGGATAGCGGAAGATGACAGGAATCGTGATCGTGTCCCATTGCCGGAAACTGGCGGAGGGTGTGGTGGAGCTTGCCCGGGCGGTGGCTCCAGGTGCGCCTTTGGCAGCGGCAGGCGGCCTGGAGGACGGCGGTCTGGGAACCAGCTATGAGAAGATAAAGGCTGCAATAGAGGAGGTATGCAAAGAGGATGGAGCCCTGGTGCTTATGGATATGGGAAGTGCAGTGATGACAGCGGAGATGGTGCTGGAAGAAGCGGCTTCGGAAGGGCTGGATGTGGAGATGGCAGACTGTCCTCTGGCAGAAGGGGCTGTGGTGGCTGCTATAAATTCTGCTGCCGGGCAGAGCAAAGAACAGGTAAAGCAGGCTGTGGAGAAAACCTGGGAGATGCGGAAGCTGTGACAGAGAGGGCAGTGGAGGTGCGATATTCGCACATGGGATGCTGGACAATCCCAGGCATGAAGAATAAAAAGGGCTGTCGCAAATGTAGCTGGCAGCCCCTTTTTGATGATTGTTTCTGTTTGTCTTTTACTTGGTTCCGAAGATTCGGTCTCCTGCATCTCCAAGCCCTGGGCAGATATAGGCGTTCTCATTGAGGCAGCGGTCTAAATGCCCTACGTAAACCTGCACATCAGGATGGGCCTTGTGCAGGCGCTCTAAGCCTTCCGGTGCGGCGATGATGCACATGAACTTGATGGTTCTTCCGCCATGCTGCTTGATGAAATCAATGGCGGACACGGCAGAGCCGCCGGTTGCCAACATAGGATCCGTGACGACGATGGTTCTCTGATCAATAGGATTAGGAAGCTTGCAATAGTACTCATGGGGCTCGTGAGTCTCCTCGTCCCGGTACAGGCCGATGTGGCCTACCTTGGCAGAAGGAACCAGGGATAAGATCCCATTTACCATACCGAGGCCGGCGCGGAGAATGGGAACAACAGCCAGTTTTTTCCCGGTGATCATGGGAGTCATGCAGGTCTCGATGGGAGTCTTTACCTCTTTGTCTTCCAGAGGTAGATCCCGGAGGGCTTCAAATCCCATGAGCATGGCAATCTCGCCGATGAGGGAGCGGAACTCATTGGTTCCGGTCTTCTCGTCACGAAGCAGAGAAATCTTGTGCTGGATCAACGGATGGGTTAAGATTGTGACATTTTCCATAGGGAGTTTCCTTTCTTCCTTTTGTAGGAGATACATATCGTTTATAATTCTTTTATTCTACAGGTATGCTTCTTGCTAATATTAACACAAATTCACAATTTTACAAAGGATTATTCGAAAAAATTTTCTACGTCTTACAATTATCTTCAGCAAACATTTGGTATGAAGTTTTGTATGATACAAAAGCAGTTGACGGAATCACAAGAATATCATACAATGATCTGAACAACTGTTTGGGAAAATACATACAATGGAGGGAAAGAACATGAAGGTATTATTGCTTAACGGAAGTCCCAGGAAAAATGGAAATACTGCGTTTGCGCTGGAGGAAATGGTAAAGGTCTTTCATGAGGAAGGTGTTGAGACAGAGATCGTCTCGGTAGGGAATAAGGATATTCGGGGTTGTATTGCCTGCGGCTTTTGTGGGAAAAACGGCAGGTGTGCGTTCGATGACCTGGTAAATGAGACAGCGCCTAAGTTCCAGTCCTGCGATGGCCTGGTGGTGGCAAGCCCGGTCTACTATGCTTCTGCTAACGCCACTCTGGTGGCATTTCTGACAAGGCTGTTCTACAGCACGGGATTTGACAAGACCATG
>JAETTS010000149.1 GCA_021769025.1 Enterocloster bolteae | reverse complement strand
TTCTTTCATCCGGACTGTACCGTCGGTTTCGGAATCGCACCGAATCCTGCTCAAACGAGCTCGCGGACTTGTGGCCTTTGGCCCATCACCGCCGGTGGGGAATCGCACCCCGCCCCGAAGAACTTATTTATTTACGGAAATCATTATAATACGTTATCAGAAGAAATGCAAGAAGTTTTACAAAGTACTTGTATTTTCTCCAGCCCCATGGTAAATTTTTTAGGAGGTTATAGGAGGAGAGATCATATATGGAAGATATCAATATAGGTGCGAAAGTTCAGGAATATCGGCAGATGCGACAGTATAGCCTGCGGGAATTGGCGGCGAAGGCGGAGATGACTCCGTCCATGTTAAGTCAGATTGAAAATAATGGGGCCAATCCCTCGATTAATACGTTAAAGAATCTTGCGTCCGCCCTGGATGTTCCCATGTTCAAGTTTGTCCAGACAGACAAGGCAGATGAGAGCCTGATCGTGCGGAAGGGGAATTATATGCAGCTTGGAAGCGCGCGGGACGGGGTAATCTATGAACTTCTGACACCGGATTTAAGCGGAGCCATCGAGTTCTGCAATATGGAGATTCCGCCTGATTCGGTTACAGCGGCTTCAGAAAAAGCCCATACGGGGGAAGAGGTAGCCTATGTCATAAGCGGCAATATCCTGATTCATATGAACGGGAAGCCGATTCAGCGATATGAAGGAGACAGTGTAAAGCTTCCGGCAGGAACCAATCACCTGTGGGAGAATAAAGAGACTCAAAAGGCAATCATTATCTTTGCCATTACGCCGCCCAGTTTTTAGGGGCGGTTTTTTATTCCATAGGCGCACCCTATGGAACAAAAAGCCTTCTGGACAGGATTCTGTGATTTTTGCAGGGGATTGAGATGGCTATTGTCACAGATGGGTTTTGGAGCAGGGATTTGGTGAGACGGACTTTTGTGCACTTTGTCGGTTTTTATGGAAGGAAATTATCAATATTTAACAAAGTTAAATTATGTTAAACGCATTTATTGACATTTAACAAAATTTATTGTAAATTAACATCAAGAGAAAAACAATGTAACGAATCTCATAATTTAATGAAGAAAGGATGACAAAACTTATGGACGCACAAAAGTACATCGAAGCTTCTCCGGTAATCAGAAGAATTGCCTCGAAAGAGGAAACCGCATGGATCAATCCGTATCTGCTTCCCTTTGCTGTCACTGACGGCACCTGCCAGCTGGTGGTGTCGGATGGGGACATTGAAGATGCAGAGAAACGTTTGGCCCGGTTTGCCTCGTTTATCAAGAAATGCTTTCCGGAGACACAGGAGACAGATGGCCTGATTGAATCTCCCCTGGCACGGATTCCTTCTATGCAGAAGAAGCTGGAGGAAACCTACGGCTGCAAGATCCCAGGACAACTGCTTCTTAAGATGGACAGCCACCTGGCCATCGCTGGTTCTATCAAGGCCAGAGGCGGCATCTATGAAGTGTTAAAGCATGCGGAAGATCTGGCTCTGGAGGCAGGAAAGCTTCAGGTAGACCAGGACTATGCCAAGTTGGCAAATCCGGAGATGAAGGAATTCTTCGGACAGTACACCGTTCAGGTAGGCTCTACGGGAAACTTGGGCCTTTCCATTGGAATCATGAGTGCAGCTTTAGGCTTTAAGGTGAAGGTACATATGTCTGCAGATGCCAAGCAGTGGAAGAAGGATCTCCTTCGCAGCAAAGGCGTGGAGGTGATCGAGTATGCAGACGATTACTCCAAGGCTGTGGCAGAAGGGCGCAAGAACTCTGACTTGGATCCCATGAGTTATTTTGTGGATGATGAGAAGTCGGTGAATCTGTTCCTGGGCTATGCGGTGGCGGCAAAGAGGCTGAAAAAGCAGCTGGATGAAATGAAGATTGTGGTGGATGAGAAACATCCTCTTATCGTCTACATCCCTGCAGGAGTCGGTGGCGCTCCCGGCGGCGTGGCATACGGGCTGAAGCGAATTTTCAAGGACAATGTCCACTGTTTCTTTACGGAGCCGGTTATGTGCCCGTCTGTATTGTTGGGGGTGGCAACCCAGGAGTTTGAGAATGCCAATGTCCATGAGTTCGGCATCTCCGGCATGACGGAAGCAGACGGCTTAGCCTGTGCCAGCCCGTCTGGGTTTGTGACCCGTATCATGACCAACCTGTTGTCAGGTGAATTTACTGTGACAGACGGGAAGCTTTACGATTACCTCAGGCTTTTATACGGTTCCGAGGAGATTCAGATCGAGCCGTCCAGCTGTGCCGCCTTTTCCGGTCCCTGCGGCCTTTTGCAGTATGAGGATTCCAGAGCATATTGCCAGAGCCATGGTCTGGATGAGGAGACGTTAAAAGATTCCGTTCAGATTGCATGGGCCACTGGAGGAAGGCTGGTGCCAGACGTAATAAGAAAAGAGTATCTGGAGACGTATCTGTAGGATAAGGGGGGAAAATTAGAATGAATACCAACGTATTAGTGATTGCAGGCCTGATACTGGGAGTTCTGGTGTTGGTGCTGTGTACGGTGAAATTTAAAATACATCCGTTTTTTGCTTTGATCGCAACTACAGTTACCTTTGCCGCTGTGTCTGGCATGAATATGCAGGATATGATGAGCGCCTTTACCTCCGGTATGGGCGGAACCATGGCGGACATCGGCCTTGTCATTGCCCTGGGAACCGTTACCGGCGCGCTGCTTGAGAAATCCGGCGCTGCGGAGACCATGGCCAAGACCATCCTAAAGATCACAGGGGAGAAGCACGCTGCTCTCGGCCTGGGTATCACAGGCTATTTCGTGTCAATTCCAGTATTCTGTGATTCCGCATTTGTGCTGTTAAGCCCGATTGCAAAGAGAATGTCCAAGGATACCAAGATATCCATGACTACCATGGCCATTGCCATGTGTATGGGACTTCATGCAACCCACATGTTTGTGCCGCCTACACCAGGGCCTCTGGCAGTGGCAGGAATCTTAAGCGCAGACTTAGGGTACGTGATTCTGTTTGGTGCCCTGGTGTCGATTCCGGTTATGCTGGTAGGATATTTCGGTGCAGTGAAGGCAGGAAAGAAGTTCTACTATATTCCCCAGAACGTAGTGGAGACACCGGAAAATCAGAAGCTGCCAAGTCCGCTTATGGCGTTTCTTCCCATCATTGCTCCCATTGTTTTGATGTTAATTAAGACTATCGGCGATATGTGCGGCCTGTCTGGGATTGTGATGAATGTGTTCGCGGTTCTTGGAACTCCGGCGGTGGCTTTGCTGGTTGGGCTTTTGATTGCCCTGGTGGGATATCACCAGATTTTCCCGGAGGATAAAGAGGCATGGGGATTTGACGGCGTGTTTGCAGATGCCCTTCGGACGGCCGGACAGATTGTATTGATTGTAGGCGCTGGCGGTGCATTTTCAGGGGTGCTGAAGGCTTCTCCTCTTCAGGATATTTTGACCAACACCTTCTCTGGGCTGACCATTGGAATCCTGGCTCCGTTTATCATTGGATTCATCTTCCGTACCTGTGTAGGCTCTGCCACCATCGCCATGGTGACGGCAGCTACCATGATCACGCCTCTCATGGATGTATTGGGATTTGGTTCCCCTATCGGAAGAGTGATTGCTATGTTGGCCTGCGCTGCTGGCGGCCTGATGGTGTTCCATGGCAACGACGATTTATTCTGGGTGACAGCAACCACCTCGGAGATGGATACTTCGGTTGCCTACAAGACCATACCGATCATCAGTGTGCTTCAGTCTGTGACAGCTTTGGTGGTAGTGTTCGTGTTAAGCCTGATTTTTCTGTAAATAAATGGTAAGATAGACGGGCAAGACGAAAGTAAATCCTCGACATAAAATAGAAGATATGGTAAAATAAATAAGCGCAGGGCTGCTCCGTGATGGATCGGGAGTATGCCCTGTTGTTGGCCTGAATGTGAAGGTTACAAAAATCTTATGTTCTATGGGGGATAATCTATGAAATTTCTTGCGAACAAAAAACTTTCCACACGTATTAGTATTCTTACTACTGCACTTATCCTGACAGGAATGCTGCTTCTTTGGATATTTGTGTCTGCCAATGCATCTTCTATGGTTAAAAATAATATTACCAACCAAATGAACCATGCCGTAGAGGCCAGGGCGGCCATTATAAGCGAGTATGTGGATACTGCGGAGGAATATATGACAGCTTTTGCTCTGGGAAGGGAAGTCCGCCAGATTCTTTTTAATCCGGAAGACCCGGAATTATTGAAAAAGGCCCAGGAATATACCCAGGACTTTGAGGCAGTCAAAGGTATTTTTGAGGGCCTTTATATCGCGACTCCGGACACCTATGTCTTAACCCACACCTCTCAGGGAGCCATCGGTATAACCACCCGGTCCGGGGACTCTCTTAATACCTTTCAGAACACCATTCTGTCCCGGCAGCAATTGACCAATCTTGGAATCATGAAGTCACCGGGAACCGGCAGTATGATTCTGTCCATGTACTACCCGATCTTTGAAGGACAGAAGTGTATCGGATATGTGGGGGCCGGCGTGTATGCCAGTCATCTCATGGATGCGCTGCTGAACCTGAATATCAAGGGGTTGCCTGACAGTGAATATGTGTTCTTGAATGTGGAGAACGGGGTGTATCTTTATCACCAGGACGAATCACTTTTAAATACGGAAACTACCGACGAGGGATATAAAGAGATTATTCGACGGATCCAGGCGGACGACAGCACCCAGGTAAGCACGTATTCTTACCGGGATGAAAATGGCGTGGAGCAGTTTGTTGTCTATAAGTATCTGAAAGATCGTGGCTGGGTCTTCATGGTTCGCGACAGCGCTACGGAAGTGTACGGCAAAGTGGTGGCCGTTCGCGTTGTGGTAGGGTTACTGTGTGCAGTGATGGCAGCCGCTATCATATTGCCTACCATTTTGATTCTGCATCGCGAGGGTAAAGAGCTTATGGCTGTGGAGCATGCCATAGGTTGCCTGGGGGAATTAAACCTGTCGGCAGACCGGGAACTGGAGACGTATTATGGAAGGTCAGACGAGATCGGAATGATTGCCCAGACGACCCATCATGTCTGTGGCTGCCTGCGGAAAACCATTGACGATGTGGGGCGTATTCTGGGAGAGATGGCGGACGGCAATCTTTCTGTCAATGTTACGGAGAATGAATCCTATTATATCGGAGACTTTAAGGCGCTATCTGAGAGCCTGAAATCGATTCATGCCAATCTTGTGAATGTTATCCGGGATATTTCTGATGTGGCGAGACAGGTTGACACCAGCGCCGGGCAGGTGGCTACAGGCGCGCAGGCATTGTCACAGGGAACCATGGAGCAGGCGGCATCTGTTGACGGGCTTGTGTCCAATGTGACCGCTATCACCTCACAGATTCAGACCAGCACCGTGCGTTGCGGCAGCGCCAGCCAGTTGGTGGATAAAGCGGCTGGTTATGCTGCTGAGACAGATATAAAGATGGAGCAGCTGATGACAGCTACTAAAAATATTGACCAGTCTTCAGCCCAGATTGTCACAGTCATCAAGACCATTGAGGACATTGCATTTCAGACCAATATACTAGCGCTAAATGCTTCTGTGGAAGCCGCCCGGGCTGGCGCTGCAGGAAAGGGATTTTCCGTAGTTGCAGACGAGGTCCGCAATCTTGCAGCCAAATCAGCAGAAGCTGCTGAGGATACCAGCGGATTGGTGAAGCATTCCATTCAGGATGTAAAAACAGGAACAGATGCCACCAACCTAGCTGTTTCTGCCATGCAGGTTATCCGCGATTGCATTCAGGAGATTAAGACGCTGATGGATGAGATCGCGGCCGCCAGCATTCGGCAGTCGGAGATGATCGTATCGGTGGAAGACGGAATCAAAGAGATTTCCAGAGTGGTGCAGACCAATTCCTCTGCTGCAGATGAAAGCGCATCCGTTTCAAAGCAGCTGTCTGGCCAGGCCCGGACGTTAAACAGCCTGATCAGCCGATTCCGCATCTTATAGATGTGAAATAAAAAAGGGACCATTGCAGTCCCTTTTTTATTTGATGGAAATGATTCCCGGGCGTTGGCTACCGCGCTTTTTTCTATGCCAGTGCCTGCGCTAAGTCGGCGATGATGTCATCGGCATTCTCAATGCCTACGCTGAGACGGATGAGAGACGGATCCACGCCGGCTTCCACCAGCTGTTCATCGCTTAACTGGCGGTGAGTATGGCTGGCAGGGTGGAGGACACAGGTTCGGGCATCGGCTACATGGGTGACAATGGCAGCCAGCTTTAGCTTGTCCATAAACACAGCCGCTGCCGTTCTTCCTCCCTTTAAGCCGAAGGAAATGACGCCGCAGGTGCCTTTTGGCATGTATTTCTGAGCCAGTTCATAATATTTGTCCCCTTCCAGGCCAGGATAGTTGATCCATGCCACATCGTCTCTGGACTTTAGATATCTGGCTACGGCCAAAGCGTTCTCACAGTGGCGGGGAACCCGCAGATGAAGGGTCTCCAGGCCGAT
>JAETTS010000148.1 GCA_021769025.1 Enterocloster bolteae | reverse complement strand
CATCGGCAGACGGAGAATGCCTGTCCAGCACAGAAGGGAAAACACAACCAGAAGGCCACCTACGATGAGGAAGGCGGAAGCGGAAGATTTTAAGTCGTCATATTTTTCTGCTTTGTCCACATAGACCTTTACTGGCTGGAGGCCCTTGGAGGAGGCTTTAGGTGTCAAATCGACCTGGTCTGCGGTTTTTGCCTCCATCTGCTGCTTAAACAGTTCCATCTCCTGTTCTTTTTGGAGACGGGCCTCTTCCTTTTCTTGTTGCTTCATAGCCTGTGCCACTTCTTTTGATTCTACCAACGGGCTACCGCAGTCTGTACACACAGTGATTCCGTCAATGAATTCCATATCACATTTGGGACAATACATAAATGGTACTCCTTTTTGTTCGAGGATTTCGATTGCTGTTTTTGCAATATAGAATTATAGCAGGAATCTGGCAAATTGGCAATAATATAGAGACTTACTTATTGAAACCTATTTATTCTTCCGATGCCCTTCCCCATCCGGTCAGAACTGCAAATAAGAACACGGCAAACAGTGCAAACCCGTAGATGGTTCCGCCGGCCACAACCACCGGTGACAGGCCGGTTAAGGCGGCTCCGATGAATACGAACACGCTCATGAAAGGTACGATGGCGGGAAGGCTGTTGGCGGTTCCGTCTAAAAGATTGGCTCTGCGGTAGGGATGAATGTTCTTGGCGCTGCCTACTTTATTCAGCACCGGGCCAAAGGTAAGGATGGAGGCGCTTGTCACGCCGCCGAAGATTACAGTGCAGAGGCTGATACCCAGCATACAGATAAGCTCTGCTCCCTTGGGAGTGCTGGCAGCTTTGCTGTTTAAGATGGTTTCCACCATATAATCCAGCATCCCCGCTTCGGTTAAGACTCCCATGATGCCAAACACTGCGGTAACCAACCCAACGGTGCCCAGCATATTCTGGATTCCTCCGATGAGGAAGCCCACTGCCTGATTGTTGGCCGCGTCATTGGCAAATACATCCTGGAAGGTAAACAGTCCGGCTGCCAGGCCCACGATAAGGCCAAGAAGAAGTCCCACGCCGATTCCCTGGAAGATATTCCGGCTCTTGGTTGCAACCACCAACATGATGACCACCGGAATCAGCATTACCAGGCTTATGGGGCTTGAGGCCGCCTCAATGGTTCCGCCTTCATAGGTGCCGCCGATGCCTCCTAAGATTGCAAAGAGGACAAGGCTTATAAGGCCTGCCACCGCCGAATATTTGAGGCGGCTGCTAACCACGCCGCCTACGTCTGCCGGCCGTCCGTCTTTAAATTGCTGGGTGGAGGCGGAGGCGATGGTGGTATCGCTGATGGGAGCCAAGTTGTCGCCGAAGATGGCCCCTGACACGATGGCCCCGGCCATAAAGGCAGGGCTTCCGCCTAAGATTACTCCGGCAGGGAAGAAGATAGGAAACGCAGTGAACATGGTTCCGATGGAACTTCCCGTAGCCGTTGCGACAATACAGGTGGCAAAAAATGTAAACGCCACAAACAGGCCGCCCTTCATGCCGATGCTGTTGGCCAGCCACACGAAACCGCTGGACAAGCCGCTGGCTTTCATGAGGGCGCTGAACATGCCGATGACAAAAAAGATTACAATAACTGACACACTGGTGATGGAGGAGATACCTTTGATTGCCGCATCCCAGAATTTGGTGTAGCTGGTACAGAAAACTCCGCCGATTAACAAAGCTACAAAGCCGCCCATGGCGAGAGCTTCCATGTTAAATGCCTTAAACCATACAAAAAGAACGACGCAAAAACCAAAAAATATAGCTACTGGAACAAGGGACATAAAAATGCCGCCGCGAAACGTTAAGTTTTCTTTTGTTGTTGATTCGCCCATTCTGGCTATTCCTTTCCAGACCTTCATAGTCTTATGCAGGTTAACAGATTCCTTTTTTCTTTGCAAGTTCTGTCAAAGCTGTCTTAATATCCTGAAAACGTTTTGCCGCATCTTCATCGTCCCCGTAACATGCGGTCACAATGCGGATATGCCCTTCTCCCTGTGCGCCGTAAGGAGTTCCCTGATTTACCATGATGTTGGCATGTTCCTTGATGTAATCGGCAACCTCTGCGCTGGTTCCCAACCGGCTTACATTGAGCCAGCTTAAGATACCGCTCTCGCTGGGTTTCATCTCCACTCCGGGGATCTGGGACAAGATTTCATAGGCAAGATTTCTTCTTCTTAACAGCCGTTCATAATTACTTTTTAAAAAGTCCTGATCCTTTACCGCTGCCACGGCACCGATGCTGGCCAGGGTGTTGGAAGCGCCAAGGACATTGACTGCCGCCCCATACAGGACATCCATGATATGGTCATTGGCATACAAATATCCGATGCGGAATCCGGATAAGCCTAACCCTTTTGAGATGGAGCACACGGTTACAGTCCGGTCCCACATTCCGGGAAGAGTGCATGGGGACACGAATTCGATGCCGTCATAGATATGATCCTCGAAAGCCTGATCGCATACCAGAATCAGATCGTGCTCTACAATAAATGCCGCCAGCTTTTCAAGGGCTTCCTTGCGGAATACAGTGGTAGTCGGGTTGTTGGGATGGCTTATAAGAACCATTTTCGTCTTGTGTGTAAGCCGTTTTTCAAACTCTTCGATCCGTGGCTGATACCCGTCTTCCTCATACAGGGGAACCGGTACGGCCTTGGCTCCCAAAAGCTTTGCATTGAGGAAATTGCTGGGATAACTGGGATCCGGAACCAGGATCTCATCGCCCTCCTCGATGAAAGGCATCATAGCAAATAAAAGCCCGCTGTCGGAACCGGGGGTCACGATCACGTTGCGGCTGGGATCAATGGGAAGCCCGTCTTTTGTGCTTATCTTTTCCGCCAGCGCTTTCCGAAGTTCCAGATCGCCGATGGGCATCACGTAATGGCTTACGGTGCCACCGGATAAC
Organism: Enterocloster bolteae; assembly: GCA_021769025.1. The sequence goes on along the minus strand of JAETTS010000148.1, from coordinate 3,575 downwards.
GCTTCCATCATAGCGTTCTTCACGGACTCCGGAATCGAAGGGTTGGGATAGAAGGGGTCTGCCCAGGCCATGTTGGCGCCTCCGGCAGCCAGGAAATTACCGACTCCTTCTCCCACATCCGCCTTTGTGACAGAGGAAAACAGACCGCCTTCCAAGTCTTTAAACCGGTTATTCATTTTTAATTTTGCATCCATTTACCTTCCACCTTCTTCCTCTATTTGATTACGGCTATGGCTTCGATTTCACACAGAACACCTTTAGGCAGATCTTTTACCGCGACACAGCTTCTGGCAGGCTTACCGGTAAAATACTGGGCATAGACTTCGTTAAAGGCAGCAAAGTCTTTCATGTCTGCCAAAAAGCAGGTAGTCTTTATGACAGCAGAACAATCGGTTCCGGCTTCCTTAAGGACCGCCTTCACATTCTCTGCAGACTGGCGTGCCTGCTCTGCAATACCCCCTTCGGCTACCGCTCCGGTAGCAGGAACGACAGGGATCTGACCGGATGTAAATACCAGGTCATTTACCACCACCGCCTGGGAATAAGGACCGATGGCAGCTGGCGCTGTGGTTGTTGATACAATTTTCATTGCGCGACTCCTTTCGTAAGTTTATTAATAAGAAAACGAACAAATCTTATTATACTTACTATAACACTAAAAAATAGTTTAGTATATATGGATATACACTAAAAAATAGTTTATTTTTTGTGTAAATTGCGCAAATGAAGATACACTGTATTCTTAGATACTGTTAAAAGTTCCGCAACCTGCATCACACTGTCTTTAAACTGGAAAATGCCCTGCTCATCCAAAATGCTTATGATTTCCCGCTTTTTTAGGGAGGTGGGAATTGTGGGATTCAACTTTACCTGCTCCATAGCTGCGGATACGGCTCTCGCTACCAATTCCTGAGGATTGTCAGCATAGTTTTCATTTTGATATTTTCGCTCTGCCGCGCCTGTGGGATGAAAGTCAGCCAGAATCGAGGAGATGGGGGTGTTTAAATAGAAATTGATGCATAAGAGAGCAATGATCTTCCCCTCGGTTCCGGCTATGGTGATGGTGGTGGATTTCAGCGGCTCTCCATTTTTGTTGTGGGTAAAATAGGAGATATGCCCAGGAAGGCCTTCTGTCTGGATGCGGTTTAGCATGTCCAGGGCAATGTCGGTGATGGGAGCTCCTTCTTTTCTTCCGGTATGGTGGCCGTTGATGATCTTGATAACGGAATGGTTTAAGTTTTCCAGGCTGTGGAGCACCACCTCATACCCCTCGCCCAGGTATTCTGCGAACCCCTCCACCGTGGTTTTGTAGGATTCCAGAATACATCGGTCTTGAGGGGTAAATAGGATGTTTGGCTGTATCATAGGTTTCCTCCGTTGATTTGTGTGGTTGATGGTTTCATTATAACATTGGCACAGGCTTTTTTCTATGAGTTTCTAAAACAGAATAAAACGAAAATTCCTATGGAATTTCCAGAAGAAATGGGGTAGAATAGAAGGAGTTGGAAAATGGAAAGGAATGAATATGGAAAAGAGAAAGAGAAAGACATCTGAGTTGATCGGCAGGTTTGCTCCCTATTATAAACGATATATCAATATCATGGTGATGGATTTGTTTTGCGCATCCCTCACTACGATCTGTGAGATGGTGCTGCCCCTGATCCTTAGGTATATCACCAACCAGGGAATTCAGAACTTGGCGGCTCTGACGGCCAAGACCATATGGGGGATCGGCATGCTGTACTTTGGACTTAGGATCGTCGATGGGATTGCCAGTTTCTATATGGCGTATACCGGCCATATCATGGGGGCCAGAATCGAGACTGACATGCGCCAGGATGCGTTTGAGCATCTGCAGAAGCTGTCTGACAGCTATTTCAGCAACACGAAAGTGGGACAGCTGATGTCCAGGATTACCAATGACCTGTTTGATGTGACGGAATTCGCCCATCACTGTCCGGAGGAATTCTTCATTGGCTTTATCAAGGCGGTAGTTTCCTTTTTTATCCTGGCAAGAATCAACCTGCTTCTGACTGTGATTATTTTTGTGCTGGTTCCGGTTATGGCTGTCTCCTGTACGTATTTTAATCTGAGGATGCGGGCTGCCTTTAAGAAGCAGAGGGTGCACATCGGTGAGTTGAATGCCAAGATCGAGGACAATCTTCTGGGGAACCGGGTGGTTCGGGCGTTTGCCAATCAGAATGTGGAGATTGAGAAATTCCGGCAGGACAATCATAAGTTTCTGGACATTAAAAAGGAAACCTATCGGTATATGGCGGCGTTTCAGAATACGGTCCGCATGTTTGACGGCTTGATGTATGTGGTGGTGATCGTGGCCGGCGGGCTGTTTATGATGAGAGGGCTTATCGATCCGGGGGATTTGGTGGCGTATACCATGTATGTGACCACGCTTCTCACAACCATCCGCAGGATTATCGAGTTTGCGGAGCAGTTCCAGAGAGGCATGACCGGTATTGAGCGGTTTGTGGAGATCATGGATTCCAAGATCGACATTTTTGACGAGGAAGGTGCCAAGCCTCTGGAACATGTGAAGGGAAGCATCGAATTTCAGAATGTGGGATTTGAGTATGAGGATGACCACACCAAGGTTCTGGAAGGGATCAACTTAACCATCCGTCCAGGGGAGAGGGTAGCTCTGGTAGGACCTTCCGGCGGCGGCAAGACCACCATGTGCAACCTGATTCCCAGGTTCTACGATACCACATCCGGGAAGATCCTGGTGGATGGCCAGGACATCCGGTATGTGACGCTGGAAAGCTTAAGGCTAAATATCGGCGTGGTACAACAGGATGTGTACTTATTTTCCGGGACAGTCTATGAGAATATCTTATACGGCAGGCCAAAGGCATCCAGGGAAGAGGTGATGGAGGCAGCGAAGATGGCAGGAGCCCATGAGTTTATCAGCCAGTTGAAAGACGGGTATGACACGTACATCGGAGAGCGGGGAGTGAAGCTTTCCGGAGGGCAGAAGCAGAGAATCAGCATTGCGCGCGTGTTCTTAAAAAATCCGGCGATCCTGATTCTGGACGAGGCCACATCGGCGCTGGATAATGAGAGCGAGCATCTGGTCAATCTGTCTCTGGAGCGGCTTGCCCAGGGACGGACTACCATGACCATAGCTCACCGCCTTTCCACGATTCAGGGGGCGGATCGGATCCTGGTACTGGCAGGCAACCAGATTGTGGAAGAAGGAAGCCACAAGGAGCTGCTGGAGAAAAAGGGAATGTATTATGAACTTTATCAGATGGCCAACCATAACAGTGAAGGGGCTTGATGGAATAAAAAAGGAGTGTAGAAAAGGGATGAAAGTAGCGATAATCACAGACAGCAACAGCGGAATTACCCAGGCACAGGCGAAGGAATTAGGAATCTATGTCCTTCCCATGCCATTTATGATTGACGGAAAAGAATATTTTGAGGATATCAACCTGACACAGAAGGAGTTTTATGAAAAGCTGAAGGATGGAAGCGATATTTCCACCTCACAGCCATCTCCGGAATCGGTGATGAGCCTGTGGGATCAGGTGCTAAAGGAATATGACCAGATTGTTCAC
>JAETTS010000147.1 GCA_021769025.1 Enterocloster bolteae | reverse complement strand
AGAGAAATTATTGGCGACAACCCGATATGTGGAATTCGAGATGAACTATAATGTAGACCCATCCCTGATTGGCGGCATGGTCATCCGCATCGGTGACAGAGTCGTTGACAGCAGCATCAAAACCCGGCTGTATGAACTGAAAAAGGAACTTTTGAATGTACAGCTGGCGTAAAGACTATAAATTAGGAAAGAGGTGCGAACCTTCATGAATTTGAGGCCAGAAGAAATCAGTTCTGTAATCAAAGAACAGATAGAAAAGTATTCTACCAAACTTGAGGTGTCCAACGTAGGCACCGTAATCCAGGTAGCCGACGGTATCGCCCGTATCCACGGTCTTGAGAGTGCCATGCAGGGAGAACTTTTAGAGTTCCCGGGAGAGATCTACGGCATGGTTCTGAACCTGGAGGAAGATAATGTAGGCGCGGTTCTGCTTGGCGATACCAGCAGGATCAGCGAAGGCGATACGGTAAAGACCACCGGTCGAGTTGTTGAAGTGCCTGTAGGCGATGCCATGACAGGCAGGGTAGTCAATGCATTGGGGCAGCCTATTGACGGCAAAGGCCCTATTGAGACAGATACATTCCGCCGGATTGAGCGTGTGGCTCACGGCGTAATTGAAAGAAAATCCGTAGATACTCCCCTTCAGACTGGTATCAAGGCTATCGATGCCATGATCCCCATCGGTCGGGGCCAGCGTGAATTGATCATCGGAGACCGGCAGACCGGCAAGACGGCCATTGCCATTGATACGATTATTAACCAGAAGGGCCAGGGGGTACACTGTATCTATGTTGCTATCGGCCAGAAGGCTTCTACGGTGGCCAACATTGTGAAGACTCTGGAAGAGTTCGGTGCCATGGATTATACTACCATCGTGGTTTCCACAGCATCTGACTTAGCTCCGCTTCAGTACATTGCTCCTTATGCCGGATGTGCCATCGGCGAGGAGTGGATGGAGAAGGGGGAAGATGTACTGGTTGTATATGATGACTTAAGCAAACATGCGGCAGCTTATCGTACCTTGTCCCTGCTTCTTAAGAGGGCACCAGGACGTGAGGCATATCCTGGAGATGTATTCTATCTGCACTCCAGATTGTTAGAGCGTGCATCCCGGCTTTCGGAAGATCTGGGCGGCGGTTCCCTTACGGCTCTGCCCATCATCGAGACCCAGGCAGGCGACGTGTCTGCCTATATTCCGACCAATGTCATCTCCATTACAGATGGCCAGATCTACCTGGAGACCGAGATGTTTAACTCTGGCTTCCGTCCGGCTATCAATGCTGGCTTGTCTGTATCCCGTGTAGGCGGTGATGCACAGATCAAGGCAATGAAAAAGATTGCGGGACCGATCCGTGTGGAACTGGCGCAGTACCGCGAGATGGCTTCCTTCGCACAGTTTGGATCTGACCTTGATGCAGCTACCAAAGAACAGTTGGCACAGGGTGAGAGAATCAGGGAAGTGTTGAAGCAGCCTCAGTATAAGCCCATGGCTGTAGAGTATCAGGTTATCATCATCTATGCGGTTACCAGGAAATATCTTCTGGATATTCCTACCAGTGAGGTTCTGGATTTCCAGGAGGAACTGTTTAAATTTGTTGACACCAAGTATCCGGAGATTCCGGAGAAGATTCGGCAGGCCAGAGAGATCACACCGGAGATTGATGAGTTATTAGGTAAGGCGATTGCAGAATGTAAAGCACAGCGCTAAGGAAAGCAGGTGAGTGATCGATGGCATCTATGAGAGATATTAAGCGCAGGAGAGACAGTATCCAGAGCACGGAACAGATTACGAAAGCCATGAAGCTGGTAGCCACCGTAAAACTGCAGAAGTCCAGAGCCAAAGCCGAAAGCTCAAAGCCGTATTTTAACATGATGTATGAAACCATCAGCTCCATACTTAAAAAGTCCGGTAATATTAACCACAAATATCTGAAGGCCGGGGAATCACCCAAGAAAGCGGTGATTGCTATCACTTCCAACAGAGGTCTGGCAGGCGGATATAACAACAATATTATAAAGCTTGTGAATGGTGAACTGCCCGCACAGGATACGTATGTCTACGCGATCGGGCGGAAAGGCCGTGACGGATTGTCAAGAAGAGGCTTTACTATTCAGGCGGACTATTCGGAAGTGATCAATGAGCCGTTGTATCGAGATGCGGCAGATATCACGCTGGAGCTTCTGGATGCATTTGCACAGGGAAAGATCGGGGAGATCTATCTGGCATATACATCGTTTCGGAATGCGGCGTCTCAGACTCCCAAGCTGTTAAAGCTTCTTCCGGTGGAACTGGAGGAGACAGAGGATCAGGAAAGCCCGAAAGCTCATGCCCTCATGACTTACGAGCCAGGGGATGAGGAGGTACTGGATTCCATCGTACCAAAGTATATGAGCAGCCTGATCTATGGGGCGCTTCTTGAGGCAGTGGCCAGTGAGAATGGGGCACGTATGACAGCCATGGATTCTGCGACCAGCAACGCGGAAGAGATGATAGAAGATTTGAGCCTGCAGTACAATCGTGCAAGACAAGGTGCAATCACCCAGGAACTTACGGAGATTGTGGCAGGTGCAAACGCCATATCATAGTTTTGATGTAGTATTTTTATAGAAAGAACTGCCTGTCCGGCCATGGAGAATACAGGTTGAGACAGACAGGAAAATTTGAGAATAAGGAGAAACAAAATGGCAGAACAAAACGTAGGCAAGATCACACAGATCATCAGTGCCGTTTTGGATATTAAGTTCAGCCAGGGAAAACTGCCGGAGATCAATGAAGCGATCAAGATTAATCGGCAGGAGGGCGGTACTCTGGTGGCTGAGGTATCCCAGCATCTGGGTGATGATACGGTTCGGTGTATCGCCATGGGCAGTACCGATGGCCTGGTCCGCGGTATGGATGCTGTAGCAACTGGCGCGCCGATTTCCGTTCCGGTTGGCGAGAAGACCCTGGGGCGTATCTTCAATGTTCTGGGTGAGGCGATTGACAATAAAGAGCAGCCACAGGTAGACACCTATCTTCCGATTCACAGGAAAGCCCCTACCTTTGAGGAGCAGTCTACAGAGACAGAGATTCTGGAAACAGGAATCAAGGTGGTAGACCTTCTCTGCCCTTACCAGAAGGGTGGTAAGATTGGTCTGTTCGGTGGAGCCGGAGTAGGCAAGACCGTTTTGATTCAGGAGTTGATCCGTAACATTGCCACAGAGCATGGCGGATATTCCGTTTTCACTGGCGTTGGCGAACGTACTCGTGAAGGTAACGACTTGTATCATGAGATGACAGAATCCGGGGTTATCAATAAGACCACCATGGTATTCGGCCAGATGAATGAGCCGCCGGGAGCACGTATGAGAGTTGGCTTGACCGGACTTACGATGGCGGAGCATTTTCGTGATGAAGGCGGGAAGGATGTTCTTTTGTTCATCGACAATATTTTCCGTTTCACTCAGGCAGGATCTGAGGTATCTGCGCTGCTTGGCCGTATGCCTTCAGCTGTTGGCTACCAGCCTACTTTGCAGACTGAGATGGGTGCGCTGCAGGAGCGTATCACTTCCACAAAGAGCGGTTCCATCACATCTGTTCAGGCAGTTTACGTGCCGGCCGATGACCTGACAGACCCGGCTCCGGCCAATACCTTCGCCCATCTGGATGCGACTACCGTATTGAGCCGTTCCATCGTGGAACTGGGTATCTATCCGGCAGTGGATCCCCTTGAGTCTACTTCCAGAATTCTTGATCCGCGTATCGTTGGTGAGGAGCATTATAATGTGGCTCAGAGAGTCATTCAGGTGCTTCAGAAATATAAAGAGCTTCAGGACATCATTGCCATGTTGGGTATGGATGAGCTTTCCGAGGAGGATAAGCTGACTGTATCCAGAGCAAGAAAGGTTCAGAGATTCCTGTCTCAGCCATTCTTCGTGGCAGGCAAGTTCCTTGGCCTGGAGGGACGTTATGTGCCTCTCGGCGAGACGATCCAGGGCTTTAAAGAGATTCTGGACGGCAAACATGATGATGTGCCGGAAGGATACTTCCTCAATGCAGGTAATATTGACGATGTCCTTGCCCGTGTGAAATAGGAGGGTAAGATATGGCGGATATGTTCAAATTACAGGTAGTGACTCCGGATAAAGAGTTTTATGCAGGGGAGGTCAGTATGGTAGAGCTGACTACCACAGAGGGACAGATTGGTGTGTATGCCAACCATATTCCGCTGACCGCTATCGTAGCGCCGGGAGTGCTTCGGATTCATGAGGCATCTGAGGTGAAGAAGGCGGCTCTCCATGCAGGATTCATTGAGATCCTGCCAGATGAGATTAAGATTCTGGCAGAGGTTGCGGAGTGGCCTGACGAGATTGACGTAAGGCGTGCGGAAGAAGCAAGAATCCGTGCAGAGCGCCGGATTAAAGACAATGCTGCAGAGACAGACACCTTACGTGCGGAGTTGGCATTGAAGCGTGCGTTGACTCGTCTGGAAGCAAGACAATAAAAAACAAAAACTGTATGAGAGATCAGAAGACAACGCATCCCTCATACAGTTTTTTTGTTGCCTAAAAACTTCCGGACAGGGGCTTATCCTAACCGTTTGGCTAGTGGATAGCCCTATTTTTTTATGCTAAAATTGAACAAATCGTAATAGCTTAAAAACAGCATACATCAAGAAGGGAATAGAATATGAAAAATACAAAATTATACCCATTTGAGAGAAATCGTTATTATTCGGGGAAAATGCTGACATCGGCGGATTTTCAGGCTGAACAGACCTATTTTAATAATAAACGGAGATTTATTAATAACTTGATGTATGGGGCTGGTGTGGTATGCGGCTACGGTGTGTTCAGCTTAGACGATTTGTCGCTTCTGGTAGAGAGTGGTGTTGCCATCGACGGTTTGGGACGTGAAATTGTGATGGAGTCTTCTGTGGTAAAGAAACTGTCGGCAATTGATGGGTTTGAGTCTTTGAAATCCAATGTTGCCTGTCTGTGCCTTAAGTACAAGGAGGAGCCAGTACATACGGTATATACCATGAACCAAGGCACTGGGGACAGCGCCCAGGAGTATGAATATAACCGAATTAGCGAGAATTATCAGTTGTTTCTCATGGATCAGGAGGAGGCGGCACAGGAATACAGGATGGAAGCGGAGTTTCTCACCAGTGCAGCTCTTCTTGAGAATGATGATTATACGGTGAAACTGGTGATGCCTGCTACGGTTTGTCGCGGAAAGAATGTAAAATTAGAGGTTCATGTAGAGAAGCACTCTGCTGAGAATAAAAAATTAACCTATCATGGAGTTCTTCAGATTCCGGTTTTTCTGACACCGGACGGACAGCATGAGATAGAGATTAATCTGGAAGATATTTCCCTGAAAGATGGAGAGTCCATAAAAAAAGAATTTTGGCTTGTGACCCAGGACGTGGCTGTGCTGGATACTTCCATTTTGTTAAAGAGTGGAACGGCAAGAGCCTATGTGGATGGAGCTGCGGTGGAGGCAGTAGCTAACTGTTCCATGAAGGTCATGATTACTGACATAAAGCCCAGGGAGTTAGTGAATCAGGAGATCGGCCGTATGAGCCTGGAGATGAAGAACATGGGCGGTTATAAGGAATATGTGCGTCTGGCGGATCTTAGGTTGGTGCGGACAGAAAGTGCCTATATTATAGAAGAGGTTCTGGAGCGGAATGTAAAGACTTATATCACAGCTCCTGCCCAGGAGGCTCTGCGTGAAGAGTGTCTGGAATATTTTGTGAAGGACACGGAACTATTGGAAAGCAGAAGTTCTTTCGAAGCAGAGCTGGAGAAAACCGGCCACATGCATACAGGGGGCCGGGCACCGGAAGTGGCTACCGGCACTCTGGAGATTCCTCTGGGGGAATCCGCCAGAAGGGGTGATATCCGCTATTCCGGGGAGATCATGCACGGACTGGGAAAAGGTAACGTATACATTGATATCGGCTGTGAATATATTGCGGAAGACGCAGCTCTCCATACCAGTGCAAAAAATACTATTTATGGAAATCCGGATCTGTTTAAAGGGGAGCGTACCACGGCGGTAGACGCGGAGACTGCCATAAAGGTGATGAACGATAAGGGAAGTTTTATCGTGGCGGCAAGGCTTCTTGAGAATGTGGACTACCTGGTGCTTACTTACCGCTGGATCGCCATCAAGTTCCCGGCAGGCAATGATCTGGGACTGGCAGAGAACTATAGCGGAAAGAGCATTTCCACCGATACGCCTACGGTTGTCATGGGCACAAAGGAAAGCCATTATTTCCATGTGAAATACAATAATATGGAAAGTTGCAGCGTGGCTTATGAACTGACAGAGCCGGGAAGCGGAGAGATTACCTCAGACGGCGAATATACGGCTCCGGCAAAGGAAGGTGTATATGAGATTCGGATCTACTGTATCGACATGCCGATTATCTGTACGTATGCATATGCCATTGTAAAGAAAAAAGGGTTTGAGGAAGAAGAATAAGTTGCAAAAAGGAGACTGGCAGATATGTTCTATCAATCG
>JAETTS010000146.1 GCA_021769025.1 Enterocloster bolteae | reverse complement strand
GAAGACATTTCAAACAGGTTAGCCAGTTAAGCGGCTTTACCCATCATGGGCCTTAAGCTGCTGTCTCCGGTATTCTTTTGGACTCATACCTTTCCACTTTTTAAAGGACTGTGCAAAGTAGGAATGTGAGGAGAAGCCTACGGAAGCAGCCACCTCAGAGATGGAGTGATTGGTGCTCTTTAACAGTTCGCAGCTTACGTCCAGCCGTTTGTTTATCAGATACTGGATCGGAGACTGTCCTGTAAACCTGATAAATGCGTGAACCAGGTAAAACTTATTCATATGGGAGTGGGATGCCAGAAATTCAAGGGACAGATCTTCGCTGTAATGGGAGTCAATATAGCGTTTTATCTGGCTGCATTCCTTGGTGGTAGCAATTGTGCTGACAGGAGTGGGAATCAGCTTCTGCCAGCGTATAATGTGAATCAAAAGCATCTCTAACAGGTTATGGCATACCAGTTCATAGCCGTATTGTTCTCTGTGGACTTCCTCCAGAAGCAGGTTAATGATGGTCAGAATCTCTTTCTGATCCTGATAATTGTGCCGGGAATGAGAGATGGAGTAATCCACGTCCAGAAAACTGACCCCGTCAATTCCAAGTACAATATATTCCAGAGGATTGGTCTCCAAGGACTGTTCTGTGCTGGCCGGCGACATCCCGGATTTTATCTACTGTCCCAGCAACAATGCTTCCGGATTGGCTCAGCGGTTGATCAAGGATCAGGCATTGACGGATCTGACCGATCTGTTTGAGGACGGGCTGAAGGATCGGATTCTGGACGGGTTTTTAGAAACGTCTCTGTCACAGTCGTACGGGGACGGAAAAATTTATCTGGCGCCTCTTTACTATACGGCATGGAGCGGGGGCGATTACTGGAAAGATGAGGCAGTTGTGACCGGAGTCCGCCGTTTTGTGGATCAGGGAGGAGGCTTCATTGGGGTAGGGGAGCCGACGGCCTGCCAATTTCAGGGGAATTATTTCCAATTAAGCGATGTGCTGGGTGTGGAGCGGGAAAACGGATTTTCACTGAGCATGGATAAATACAATGAGTTAAGCCCGGATGCCAGCCGGCATTTTATTCTTCAGGATTTAAAAGGAGACATGGATTTTGGCGAGGGGAAAAGCCGAATCTACGCTGTGGGGGACGACTATGAGATCCTGAATCAGGACGGGGAATACAGCCGGATGGTTGTAAACCAGTATGGAAAGGGGAAAAGCGTCTATTTTGCGGGCCTTCCGTATTCTCCCCAGAACTGCCGTATCCTGCAGAGGGCCATCTACTATGCGGCAGGCAGGGAGGAGGAGTTATACCGGTATTATGTGACAGATGTGGATACAGAGATAGCGGCATATCCGGAAAGCCAATGCCTGGCTGTGATCAACAATGCCTGGGAATCCCGGAATACGGATGTCTATGTGGATGGAAAACGATATTGCCAGCTTGTTCTTGAGGCTGGGGAGATGAGACTGATTGCGTGGAGAGAGGAGAAGAGAGAATGAAGATATTTGCCCATCATGCCCATGTATTTCCAAAGACGGTTCGGGAGGATGGAACTGTCTGTGCCCTTCTGAAGCTGATGGATACCTGTGGGATCGACCGGGCGGTGGCATTTGCGCCCTTTTACGAATACTTTGAGGCAGAAGATGTGAATGCCAACCAGTGGCTTGCCCGGGAAATCCGCGGAAATGACCGCCTGGATGGATTTGGCGTGATTGATTTCAGGAGGGATGACCTGGAGGGACAGACAGAAGAGATCTTTGCTCTGGGGCTTAAGGGGATCAAGATTCACCCGGCGTTTCAGAGGATCAAGATTGATGAGGAAAAGGCATTTCGCGTGTACCAGAAGGCAGAGCAACTGGGCCTTGTGGTCACGTTTCACACGGGAATTCACTGGTACCGGATTGCCCACTACCAGATGCTTTTATTCGACGAGGTGGCCTGGCATTTCCCGAAACTGCAGTTTACGTTGGAGCATGTGGGAGGCTATGCGTTTTTTAAGGATGCCGTGGCGGTCCTTACCAATAACCGGGAGAATGTGTACGCAGGGCTTACCAGTGTGTTTGATGCGGATATGAACCGTTTTTGGTATCTGGGGGAGGAACATGTAAAGGAATTGATCTGGCAAATTGGCGCGGGGCGCTGCATTTTCGGCCTGGATTTCCCTTATAACCAGGAGGTAAAGGTGCAGGAAGCCATGGAAAGCATAAGACATCTTCCCATAACGGAAAAAGAACGGGAAGGGATATTGGGAGAGAATCTGAAGAGGTTGTTGGGATAGAAAGAAACAACATTTAGAAAATAATTGAATTTTTCAAGAAGATATGCTATAGTAATTCAAAATTAAATATTGCAGCAATAAGGTGTCAGAACAATCACTATGGAGTGAGATTCTGATGAAAAGGGAAACAGGTGCAATTCCTGTACGAACTCGTCACCGTAATTAGGGAGCAGAGGCCAATATATCACTGGGAGACTGGGAAGATGGCGGATGCGAGGATCTTTAAGCCGGGAGACCTGCCTTATTGTCGTACGGAAACGATTGTTTCAGGCCACGAGTAATTGGTTGTACGTTCTAACACATAAAATGCTGCCTCGAAAGAGAATAGTTTTTTATTGACGTTGCGTAAACCCTTTGCCGTTTAGGAAAGGGTTTTTCTTTTTGTATAGTTATTCACGGCTGTATCAGTGGGATTCCGGACACGGCTATATTTAATGATAAATCATGATCTAACAAAAGAAAGCGGCATGAAACAGGCTGGATTGTTAGGAAGGAAGGAAAATCATGGGAAGACAATTAAAGAAAGCGCTGGCAGTTCTTATGAGTATCTGCTGTCTGTGGGGCTGCAACAATGGAGCAGCCAGGCCGGCATCATCCGATGAGATAACGCAGCAAGAAACACAGCCAGAGGCGGCGCAGGAGGAGGCATCAAAAGGCACAGAGGCGGAAACTACAGAAGCGCAGAAGAAAGAGAATGAAAAGACGGCGATTTTGGTAGTTAGTTTTGGAACAAGCTATAACGACAACCGGGATATCACGATCGGAGCCATTGAAGAGGCGGTTGCAGATGCATTTTCTGATTATCAGGTGCGCAGGGCGTTTACCAGTCAGATTATCATTGAAAAACTGAAAGAAAGGGATCATCTGGAGATTGACAATGTGACTGAGGCCTTAGACCGGGCGGTGGAAGACGGCATAAAAGAGTTGATCGTACAACCGACCCACCTGATGGACGGCTACGAGTATAACGATATCCTGGATGAGATATCTGGCTATGTAGACAAGTTTGATAAGATTGTCATAGGAAAACCGCTGCTTTCAGGCGATCAGGATTTTGAAGCTGTGGCTGAAGCTATTACGGACAGGACTGCTTCCTATGATGATGGAAAGACAGCTATCTGCTTTATGGGACACGGGACAGAGGCAGACTCCAACGGAATCTATAAGACCATGCAGAAGGCTCTGACGGACAAGGGATTTGAAAATTACTATATTGGCACAGTGGAGGCAGAACCAGAATTGAAGGATGTCATGGAGGCCTTTAAGGCAAAGGGAAGGTATGAAAGAGTCATCCTGCAGCCCCTTATGGTTGTGGCAGGAGACCATGCCAACAATGATATGGCCGGTGATGAAGCAGATTCCTGGAAAACCATTCTGGAAGGTGAAGGCTATCAGGTGGAATGTATTCTGGAAGGGTTGGGACAGATTCCTGCCATCAGAGATATCTATGTGGAGCATCTGAAGACCGCTATGGAGGAAGGTATCGCTTTTACAGGAGAGGAGAAATCCGACAAATTCGCTAGGGAATTGGAGAATGGCTCCTATATGATTCAGGTGGAATCAAGTTCTTCCATGTTCCGTGTGGTAAAGGCAGAATTGACTGTGACAGACAGTGGAATGGTTGCGGACATTACTCTTGGAGGCACCGGTTATGAGAAGTTATATATGGGAACCGCGAAGGAGGCCAAAGCAGCAGAGGATAGCCTCTGCATTCCGTATGTGGAAGATGGGAAAGGCGCATATACCTATACGATTCCGGTAAAGGCGCTGGATGAACCCATTGACTGTGCCGCGTTCAGCAAGAAAAAGGAAACATGGTATGACCGCCAACTGTTCTTCTCTTCTGGCTCTGCTGTGTCAGTCGGGGAAGAGACCGGGGAAAACCCTGTAGCGCAGAGCGGGGAGACCATTGAAAATCCTGGGAAGCAAACAGTTGCAGGAGACGGCGTATACAGTGTGGAAATTACCTTCTCCGGAGGAAGCGGGAAAGCGAAAGTGCTCTCTCCTGTAAAGGTTACAAAAAAGGGGGATTCCACTGTGGCAAACATACAGTGGAACAGCCCCAACTATGATTATATGCTTGTAGAGGGGCAGAAATACCTTCCTGTCAACATGGAAGGAAACTCTGTGTTTGAGATTCCGGTTGCAGAGTTTGATAAGGAATTAACGGTTATTGGGGATACGGTAGCCATGAGCACTCCCCATGAGGTGGAATATACGCTTGTCTTTCATTCGGATACGATGAAGCCGGAAGAGTAAATGGCTGGCATGCCGTACGGACAGAGTATGGTTTTTATAGATTTGCAGGATGGGAAGGGAGTCTAGGCAGGAATGAGGAAACAACCAGGACTGTGGATGGAGATTTTTCTACTGGCTGGAATGTTGGTGTTGGGAGTGAGTGGCTGCAGCCCACCTTCTTTTGGTCTTGCTACGGCTGGTGAAAAGGCTGTGGTGGAAGAAACGGTAAACAAGGAAGCAGAAACGGAAGAAAACGTAAGCCGCGTAATAGAAGAAGCAGATTTTGCAAATCTGGTGACAGAAACAAAAGAAATCAAAGAAGAAGAGGAGCCGAAAAGGCAGGATACAACGGTAACATTGCAATACCAACACTCCATGGAACTTCAATATGCCCAGGGCTTTTCGGTTGATTATTATGAAGGCGGGTATACGGTATTGACCACCTTTATGGATGGCCGCCGTTTTCTGGTCGTACCAGAAGGAATGCCGGTGCCAGATGAAATCCCTGCAAGAGATGGAAAACCTGCTTCAGCAGAAGTGCCGGATATAATCCTTTACCGCCCAGTCAGCAATCTTTATCTGGTGGCCTCTTCTGCTATGGATATGTTCTCCAAACTGGACAGCCTGGATGCCATATCTCTTTCCGGGCAGAAAGAGAGCGGGTGGTATATAGAAGAAGCCAGGAAGGCTATGGCAGACGGCAGGATTCTCTATGCCGGAAAATACAATCAACCGGATTACGAGTTGATCTTATCAAAAGACTGCACCTTGGCCATTGAAAACCGGATGATCACTCATGCGCCGGAGGTTGTAGAGAAGCTAGAATCCTTTCATATTCCCGTTATGGTCGAGTATTCCAGCTATGAGTCCCATCCCCTAGGCAGAGTGGAATGGATTAAATTTTTTGGCGCGCTCTTGGGAAAAGAGGAGGCAGCAAAGCATGCGTTTGAACAACAGGCCAATATCCTGCAGAAAGTATCCGCTGATGAAAGGACAAACAAGACGGTTGCATTTTTCTTTGTCACCTCCAATAACCTGATTCAGGTGCGTCAAAGCTTTGACTATGTCCCCAAAATGATTGAGCTTGCAGGCGGAAAATACATCTTTGAAGACTTAGGCGATCCAGAGTCCGGACGCTCTACCCTGAATATGCAGGTGGAAGAATTCTATCATGGCGCTAAGGATGCAGATTTTCTCATATACAACAGTTCCATCGACGGAGGCTGTTCCACTCTGGGGGAGCTTCTTGAAAAGTGCGGATCTTTGGCGGATTTCAAAGCCGTACAGCAGGGAAATGTTTGGTGTACCACCAATGACATGTATCAGCAGTCCATGTCCATCGGTTACCTGATTGAAGATATCCATACTATGCTTACAGGGAATGAGGAAAAGGAGATGAGGTATCTTTTTAAGCTGAGATAGAAACCGGCTGCCGGTTCCGGTAACATGCAGAGGCAGGAAGGAGAAGAACCATGTGGCAAAGGGATAATCGTCTGGATATCCATGATCAGTCAGAGAACATTCGAATATACAGAAACGTAAGATCCACTGCCGCATTCCTTTTTCTGGGAGCGGGAGCACTCCTCTTTTTTGTCCTCAATATCTGTATTGGCAGTGTGGATATCTCTCTGGGAGAGATCGGAAGGAGTATAGCCGGGCAGCCTATCAGCCAGACAGCGGAGCGGATCCTGTGGGATATCCGTCTTCCCAGAACCGTTGCGGCCCTGGTCTTAGGTGGCAGCCTTGCCTTGGCCGGTTATCTTCTACAGATGTTTTTCCACAATCCCATTGCAGGGCCATTTGTCTTGGGGATCTCCTCCGGAGCCAAGATGATCGTGGCCCTTGTCATGGTTTTTTTCATGGGAAGGGGGATCCCGGTTCGTTCTGCAACACTGGTGGGAGCAGCGTTTCTTGGGGCAATGACCTCTATGGGAGTGGTGCTGGCTTTATCATCCAAGGTGAGAGGAATGTCCATGCTGGTGGTCAGCGGAGTCATG
>JAETTS010000145.1 GCA_021769025.1 Enterocloster bolteae | reverse complement strand
CCTCCCTTATCCTGGTATTCCTGACAGTCCCTCTTCTCTTCCCTGGAAAAAATGCTGTGTTTCTTGATATTAAGCATTCTGTTCCTCCTTTGTCCCTTCTGTGTCTGGTGTCTCTTCCCCTTCTGTATTTTTGCCGTCCTGTGCTTGTGTTTCCCCTGCCTTCTCATCTGCGGCTTCTTCCGTAGGATACAAACGTTCCAGTAACTGCTCCTGTGCCGCAATAAATTGCCCGGCTGTCTCAGTCTTCCCCCGGAACACAAGGGCAACATGCAAGTTTCCTTCCGTCTCAAGCTCTGCCAGGACCTTACACTGAATGGGGGTAGCCAGTAATGTCAAAGTCGCCGGAAGGGATTTCTCCTTTTCCTTATTTCCAGTTTCTGTATTGGCGTCCACACCAGTACTATCTGTCACCGCAATGACCTGGACATACTGCAGCTCCGGTGGTATAACGGTTTCCCCCATCTTGCGGTAATCCGGTGCAAGGATGGACACAATATCACCGCTCCGTAGCTTGCCAGATACCCCCGCAGCAAAGGATTTAACGGTCACGGATATGGCTTGTTTATTTCCATCCAGCTGATACAGGTAAGTGTCTGCGCCTGGTGGCTGATCTGAAATCTTGGAATGAAGAACATAATCGCCTGGCAGAAGATCGGCTGTGGCATAGGCGCCTACAACACCCCCTAACTCCTTCATTACATCCCCGGGAAGGTTATAGCTACCCACCTCCACCATCTGAACCTTATCCTTTGTGATTTCATCCCCAGCCTTGATGGCTTTCTGAACCCGCACGATTTCTGTCTTTTGCGAGATGGCCTGATTAAATAAAGGGGTGACCAGAAAGCAGATGGCCAGCGATAATACAATACAGAGGATACCAAGGACCGTCCTGTTCTTAAGCAATTTCATTGAGCCCTCCTTATTCCCCCATCCGGGATAATCGTCTTACATGATGCTTCCTTCTGTTCCCTCTTCTGACGCTTTTCAAAACCAGAACTGGTATTGAAAATGTAAATCGGGTCTTTTTACATATCTTCAATTTCATATCTTCACTCTCTTTCTGATCATTTTTGTTTCTGTGCATGGGATGATAGCCTGCGGATAAGAAATATTACCAATATGATAATAATAAGCAATAAGATGGCTGTCAGAACGGCCTTACCTTGCGCTGCTGCTTCGTCTGCCTGCTCCTTTTCTACCTCACTCGCACTGGCTTTCTCTGTTTTCACGGATTCCGCTTCCCAGTCCGTCACATCAGGGATGGATACAGCTGGCATATCACACTCCGGCCGAACCTGGGTTTGCCTTACATCACCTTCTGTCTCCTGCCCCAATAACACAGGTAAGCCAGATATTTCAGCTGGGATTTCCGTTATTGGTGCTTCCAAAATAGTCAGTATAGCTACATCCTGCAACAGATGGTATGGCCTATATGCCCTCTTTCCCGTTGCATGGCTGCCGCCTGTTCCTCCTCCCGGACGGCATGGTACATACTTCTCATCATCATCCGTTCCAGGAATGTTATCCGGTCCATTGAGCCAGAGCTCATCATCATCTGTTCCGAAGATTCCGTCCTTACCAGGACGGATATTGGTCCCTTCTTCCTCCTTACGGTTGTCATAGCAGTCGTCTTCCGTACCATATATTCCATCGGGGCCAGGTATCAAAAGCAGGTCATCCTCATTCCCTGGAATACTATCCGGACCATTAAACCATATCTCATCATCCTCCGTCCAGAATTCACCATCAGGTCCCGGACGGACATTGGTAGATGAGTAAAAATCCTGGTTGTCATACCAGTCATCCCCGGTCCCATAAATACCATCCAATCCGGGATAAATCCGCACATCGTCTTCTGTACCGGGAGCGCCGTCATGCCCATTGGACCATATCTCATCATCTTTCGTTCCAAAAATCCCGTCATTCCCCGGCCTGCGGCTGGTGGATGGATAGGTTTCATCGTTATCCATCCAGTCATCTGCGGTACCAGGGATTCTATCCCATCCATTGGAGACGGTAATATCATCCTCGGTTCCAAAGATGCAATCCGGTCCGGGCCGTGTATTCCACCCATTTCCATCATCCCGGTAATCATCCTCAGTGCCAAAGGTTCGGTCTGGGCCCGGGAAATGTTTACGCCCCTCATCATCCAGATAGAAATCATCTTCCGTCCCGTACTGACCATCCTTTCCTTCGTATATTTTCCGGTCATCACGGGTACCTGCCACTCCATCCGTGCCATTCAGATACAGGTTATCATCCTCCGTCCCGATGGCTCCATCCTTGCCTGGCCGTTTATTCGTTCCATCTCCCAGGTCCCGGAATACCAGGGTGAAATAAGCGTATGCATCCATATCCCGGTCTACCGTATACTCATATGCGGGTACAATCTTCTGCCCCGGTTCTGGAAGTGCCTCCCCATACATAATTCCTTCCGTTTTCTCTTCCCTATAAGGCTGGGCATACCATCCCAGAAAAGCATAATCCTCCAGGTCAGGGACCGGGAGGATTCCGATGGGTTTATCATATGTGACCACTTTCCCATCTATATCGCAATGGGCATTCTTGGTATGGAACATAATGCGGTACTCATTGGCGGACCAATGAGCGTGATAGGTCGTATCCTCATGTGGTACGTCAGTTTCTTCCGTAATCCGGGTCCCTCCGTCTGGTTCTGTATAAAAACCCAGGAGGGTATATCCCTTCCGTATAAATTCCGGAAGCGTCCCGAGCATCCCCGTATATAGAAGCCCCTTCTGTTCATTCTGCCTCCCATCCATCCCGTCCGCAAATGTTATGATGTATGTGTTCGGGAGCCATTGAGCATACAGTGTGAACGTATCACCATAGATTTTCGTCAGGTTAAGTACGGACTGGCCATCCTCATAAGCGGCACCACCACCGTCCGGTTGGATGTTCCATCCCTGGAATGTATGGTAATCCCTGGTGTACTGGTTAACGAATAATGCGACTGGCGTCTGATAGACGAACGGCTGACTGTTCATGTTTCCGGTGCCTCCATTGGCATCAAATACGACCGTATACGGATTGTATTTCACATCTGTCCTGGCATCACACCCCGGACGGGTACACCGTTTAAAGTAGGTACCATCATTGGCACCCATGTAATAACCGTCACTGAACGCATGTCCCAGGACACTGGTGGATTGGGTCTGGACCGAACCACAATCCTGGCAGGTCCGTCTCTGGGTTCCCTGCACCGCACAGGACGGCTCGGATGCAGTGGTCCATGGACCATAATCGTGTGCCA
The DNA here is from genome assembly GCA_021769025.1 of Enterocloster bolteae. The sequence goes on along the minus strand of JAETTS010000145.1, from coordinate 3,247 downwards.
CATTGAGATGCATGGTCCAGTGCGCCGGTCCGTAATAGACCCGGTCCCCCTCATTGTTCACCGTGTTCCATCCGTCCGCATGGGCATCCCAGTTTCCCGCCATATCACAGGTAACACGCATGAGCCAGGCATATTCGTATCTGGAATAGTACGAATCAGATGGATGATACAGTTTTGCAAAATCACTGAATCTGCGGCCTTTATTATCGTTGATATAACTTATATGAAAATAGGAATGTTTGCTTGCCCCCATTGGCCTCAGGATTAGGATCTGCCCAGGCTTTAAGTTGACCGTTACCTCACTCCGATTCAGGGAACCATTGCTTCCGGAACTGACCTGAATCTGCACGTCCGCACACCCATTTGGGCCATACGTCTTATATAGACTGCTGGTAACTGCTGCGGCCGGAAGGGACGGCAGGTAATTGGCAGACTGCACCGGATATACCTTTGGGATGCGAATTGCATTTCGATTGGCATCCGGATCCCAATCACCCTGATAATACTCCGCTCCATAAGCAGCCCGAAGCAGACTGCGTGGGATTGCATACAATCCCTGGACTTCTTTTAGTTCCCCTACTTCTGAATCACCTTCTCCTGTTTTCGTATCCTTCAAGGGTGCTGCTTCTGATGCGGTTGCTTCCAATACCGTTACATCGGAACACGAAGCGCCGTCTCCTTCCACGTTGGCATCCATTGCTTCTTCATTGGTCTGTGCTCCTTCCTCCTCTTGGATCGGCATGGCTATTACAACTTCATTCTGTCCTGATGGTCCCGCACCCCCGGAAAGGGACTGGTCTGAAGCATATGCCACCTGATGGGATAACATAGCCATGCTTAGTAAGATGCATAACGTCTTTTTATTCATATCTGACCTCCGCCCATTCATTCTAGCAACTGCGTCCTATCCTCCTGCACAAACCACAGCCAGGCATCCCATTGTTAGGAATGGGACCATGGGGTATGATTTAGGGGGCTGGATGACCTTCCATGAACACCAAAAAAGATATCCCATATGATACACAAGCAGGGATACCGTCCCTAATACCGCCGCCTCCAGTCCGCCATACACACCTAAGTGCATACCGCATGCTGCCATAAACTTGATATCCCCTCCACCGATTCCTCCCCAGCATACTGCTGCAAAAAGAAAAGGGATAGCACACAGAATCCCTGCCGGAGAGCCGCCCTGGTGCCTCAACAGAGAACAGGCTGCAATACAAAGATTCAGCCAGTCTGGTACCATCCGGTGGCAAAGGTCGGTATAGGAAGCGCCCAGCATAAGACCAATCCACAAGGTCAGTTCAAGGTTTCTGTACATCCTTTCCCTCTCACATGGACAGTCCTGCTGGAGCCATCTGCGGGACAGGTGATTCTGCCATCTGTGCCATCTTGCCCTGCTGTATCGTAAGAGCCTCCTTATAAGCAGACGTCAGAGCTTCCGTCATCTGTCTCCGGAATTCTGCTGTGATTGGAAAACAGATATCCCTAAATTCCCCATTTCCGGTACGATAGGATGGCATGGACAGGAACATGCCTTTCTCACCGTTCATCAGATGTACATTCCGTATAGCCAGACACTGGTTCAAATTGATGGATGCTGTGGCAAGAATGTTCCCTTCCATACTGATAGAATTAATCTTTACATCAATATCCATCTTATTACCTGCATGTCCCTCTGGTTGTGTTTTGGGTTGTGCTTGTTGTGTTTTCATTTCTTAACATGCCTCCTTCCTTAACCTGAATAGTTGAACATTTCCGTAACCCTCTGGGTCAGGGTTGGGAGTACCGTATCCGCGAATAACTTATACAGTTCTGCCAACAGAAGGGCAACTGCCATCAGAATCTTGATGGCTTTTCTGAACCTTGGATGTACACGATTAAGAAAATCTCCGGTTAGGTAGTGCCAGTAATTTGGTTGATATATTGCTTTTGTCATTGTAATTCCTCACTTTCCTTGATTTTCTGTATATAAAAAACACGACTGAATTTTTAGGTTCAATCGTGTTTCCTCTCTTAAAACTATATTTTCTACTTAATTATTGCTAAAGGATAATATGGTTCCTCTCTTGGCTTTTCAATTTGAGGTGTTTGATTATCTATAATACCTTTCAGCAAATTTTTGGTTTGCTCATGTGCTTGAACCATTGTTAGTGTAGCAGGATACAAAGCATAACCTTTTCTTTCATACCAATTTCTTGCTATTTTTAATAAATTATAACTATAGTAACCTCCTTTTCTGCTGTCATCATTGGAACACTCATCTTCATCACAACTGTACAGCACTAATCTTTGCTTGCCACATTTTAATATCTCCTCTTCATAATATTTTCGTGCATCCCATATACTCATGCTTCGTTTCTCCAATTTATTTGAGAATTCCGCGAATACACTTTCTTGCAAGAAATCATATTTCTTTCGACAGCAATCTAATATCAAGGTTCTTCCACTTTTCGCCAGATACTTTGTGTTATATTCCTCCCCTTCTTTCAATTCTATAATGGTGTCACCATTACACATATACCCATGTCCTGTAAAAACTATAATAGAATAGTCAGCAGCATTTATCTGTGTTAAATAACTGTCAAGTTTTTGCTTTGTTGGACGTTCTAACGATATAATTTCACTATCAAACCATGCACCTCCATATGTATCTTTAAAAAAATTGTTGTAGTTAAGTACATCTTTCTTCACACCTTCACAATAGTTATCTGCTCCAATCTCACCAGGATTAGATATTATCAGTACCTTTCTGTTCATTTTCCTCCTCCTTTGTTTCATCCTTACATATTTTATTTATTATAGACGGAACCAGACGTTCACTGAATCCCGATATAATACACATCGCTGTTAAACACGCAGTTTGATTGTTACCACCTAAACTACTAAATATTAACCCCAACTCATAAAGATAAATTATGAATATACTCGATATAATTCCAGCTAAAATTTTGGAGAAAATTTGTAAAAAACTTAGAACTCTGCCTGATTGACAATCATAAAATGTATTGCCTGTATTTTGTATTATTGAGAAAACAGCACCAACCACCCCCCAAAATAAAAGTAACATTTTACTGAATTCAGACTCCTGTAAATTCAAAAAAACACATATACCACCCAGATGCCTGTTTAGCAAAAGAAAAACAATAATTGAAATACCTAATATCCCTATAGCGTATGATAATTGCCATTTTCTCGTTATTTCATATTTTCTATCATTTAAGTATTGTTCAGCCTTGTGCAACAC